>JAYVIN010000117.1:0-2712 GCA_043770135.1 Flavobacterium sp.
ATAAATCCAATACACCTGAATGAAAGTAGTTAATAAAATTACGGATATTTTTGGGGTATTTACTTTTTGAGTCACAGAATGTGCTGTAGACCCAACTATATAGTGAACACTGCTAATTTTTAAAAATAATGGTTCTATTGCTTTTTGCTAAATAATCCATTACAGGAAATAAGCTTTGAAAAAGGGTTAATTTTGTTTCTTTTATAAGCAAAATCTTCTCGTTATACCTTGAAAGATTCTTTTGATTCTCTTGAATGAATTTGATTAACATGCCTAAGCTTTCAAACTTAATAAAGGTGTTTGTAGTAATAAATCCAAGCTGTTTTAAATTGTATTCGTTGAACATAAATCTAGCTCCAGCTTTAACTGCTGATTTACTGCTTTTGTATGTGTTGATATTTACTACAGAGACATTTTTGCATCTTTCACTGATATCTTTTAAGAGTTCATGGGTGTTGTCTTCACTATTATTATTAACTAAACAGAATTCAACATTGTGAACATCATTTATATACTTGATGCAAAGATCCTTATCAATATCGGATTCATTGTTGTAGAAAATGATGATAATTCCTGTTTTCATTTTTTTTTAAATTATGAGTTTTGTCGATGAATTAAAAATGCTAAACGGCTCTTTTAGCTCGCTCCCAATTAACAGACTGGTTGTTTCTAATATAACGCACAAAACCTAGGACTACAGATAGATTCATAATGAAGAAATAATAAGGAACAAATAGCACTTTTATTCGCGTTGATCTATTTTCTAAAAACCAGCCTAATAGTGCGGCACAATAAAACAAAAGTTGTAACCAGAATAAAACGGAATAGAATCCAGCTTCCAGAAAACCTTCTTTGTACGCCAAGATAAAGGAAATCGGAATAAGTAGCAACAAGCAAAGTGGTGCTAATGTCCAACGAAGTACCCGATGTGAAATGTATTGAAATGAAAGTGTACCATATTTAAAAATATTCAATAAAGACCTTAATCGCACCACTGATTGAATACCTCCTGCTGAAATTCTTATCTTACGTTTTAGCTCCTCCTTTACATTTGCAGAAGCTGTTTCTATTGCAAATGCTTCAGGATCATACTGTATGGTGTATCCTTCCTGGGCTACTCGCAATGAAATCATAAAATCATCGAGCAAAGTATCTTTTTCAACATGACGGTATAATTTTGTTCTAATGGCAAACAATTCACCTGCTGCTCCAACAACAGAATATAATTCGGCATCCCACTTTTTCAAGGCTGATTCGTATTTCCAGTAAAGTCCTTCTCCTGCACCAGATGCAGCGTCACTATCTGGATTAAAAATTCGTTTTTCGCCAGAGACGCAGCCTACTTTTTCATTTCCAAATAGCCTGACAATTCGTTGTATCGATTCTTTTCCAAGCATGGTGTTTGCATCGCTAAACACAACTATTGGTGTGTTTACGAATTCCATTCCTCGATTCATTGCTCCAATTTTTCCGTTTCTGGCATCCAAATGATGTACTGTTGTATTCAAATAGTCAGCAAGCATTTCTGGAGTACCATCGTCAGATCCATCGGTTACCCAAACAATATTTAATTTGGCTGCAGGATATTCCAGTTCTAAAGTATTTTTCATTTTAGATGCAACATAATCTTTTTCATTATAAGCTGTAATAAACAAAGTCACTTCTGGTTCGTAGCTGTAATCGATCTCTTGTATTACACCTATTTTGAAAAACCTTCTAATTTTGATAATTGCAAAAAGTAAAATACCGTAGCCTATGTAGGTGTAAAATACAGTAAACATTAGCATCCAAAAAAGAATTTTTAATAATTCCATAATTTTAGTTTTTAATTTTTTCCCATTTACTGGTTTCAAAGTTGTATTGTTTTATAATTCTAGCTGGATTTCCTACAGCAACCGAATAAGGAGGGATATCCTTTGTAACAATGCTTCCAGCGGCTACAATGGCATGTTTACCAATAGTTACGCCGGCAAGAACTACCACATTGGCTCCAATCCAGGTATTGTCTTCAATACTAATAGGTGCTGTAGAAACGCCTTGCTCGTGAATAGGAATATTGATATCTTCATAGTTGTGATTCAATCCTGATAAGGTTATGTTTTGAGCCAAACGAATATCATTTCCAATGGTTACGGGTCCTATAATGGTATTGCTTAAACCAATTTTTGTTCTATCGCCAATAATCACCGGTCCAACACCATTGTTAATTGCTGCAAAATCTTCAATCGTTGAATTTGCACCCAATTCAAATCTATTCCAAGGCACAACGTCCAATCGCGTCCTTCTCCGTATAATGGCTCCTTTTCCTTTTTTGTGATAAAACGGATTCACGAGGTACTTTATCCATAACCTAGGTCGGGTCTGATTAGGAATAAGAATAGACCAATGCACCAACTTTTTTAGCTTCTCATTCGATTTTATTTTTTCTTTTAGTCCCATTTTCTTTTGTTTTCGGTAGCGCGTTGTATGGCATTATAAATAGCAGTCACGTTGTTTGTCCAAGTATGGCTTTGAGCAACTTTAATTCTCTTTTTTATGAGCTCGTTAGAATTTTCTACCAAAGCTTTTTCTATTAAATTAATGTAGTCTTCTTTGCTATCACCCAGATAAACACAATCTTCAAACATCTGCATAGCTTTTGTTTTGGTTGCCACTACGGGTTTTCCCATCGCTAAATATTCATCTATTTTTCTTGGGTAATTGCCTATGGTG
>JAYVIN010000118.1:0-2701 GCA_043770135.1 Flavobacterium sp.
ATCATAAGTGAATAAGAATGGACGGCAACCTGATTCGCCAACCGCCATTTTAATAGCTCTAAAGTGCGAAGCGTGGTTCTCGCTATATGCAATGTCCCAACCTATTATTTTTTCGCTGTACACGTCAAAAACAACGTTGATTTTAAGTTCTGCCGCCATTTTTTGCTTGTTATTGGCAAAGTGTACCAAATCCAGCTTGGTACCATCAATCGCCCACCAAGCATTCGGGAACCATTGTTTGCGGTTTCTTGTTACTGTGTGACCAAAGTGCTTCATGTATTCGTCCTTACCATCACGCGCCAGGATCCAAATTCGTTTTTGCTCGGTTTTGTCTAGCCATGCACCTAGAGCGCGTTCGGTTAATGGTTTCCATCCTTTGGCTTCTCGAACACTTTCGTAAATTTTCAGAACCTCGGTAATGGTGTATTTTATTGGAAGGCAGTATTGTGACAAAATGAAGTCGGCAACATCGTCCACAATTTTAGAAGAGTTTGAGTTAAGCCATTTTCCTGAAACGATAGAACCATAGCCTTCGTCTTCGTATTTTTTTACAGCTCGCTTGAATGATACCACGTTTTTGTAGCGAGTGTGCATCCAAGTTTCAGGCAAATTGCCAATCGCTTCGAGCATCCGATCCCACATTTGTTTTTTGCCTCCGAAGCGTTTTTGTACTACCACATTGGTGGCGATATGCTTCACAGCGTTGAACATAATGGCTTGATGGGTGTATTCTTTTTGCTTTTCCTCGGGTAGTTCTGATCCGTCATCTAGTCGATAATCTCTGAAATAATTAGCGGCAGAATGATCCCAGTCCATATAGTCGCCAAAAACGATATTTTTCACGCTTGCATAAGGATCACCCACTTTTTCACGAATCACTTTTTTAAAGCGGTCAGGGATGGACTCGTAGGCTACTAGAGCTTTGCGACCGTTGCCTCCGATGGTGAGCCTCTTAATTTGGTTTCTTTGCACCAATTTGTGATAGTAACCTTCGGAAAATAGGTTGGCTTCGTCATAAAGCCAACTGCTAACCACACAAAGCGTATTTTGTTGAAATTCAAACATAGGTTTAATGTTTATTTTGTTCCCGCCCTGGTGTCGAAACCAAGCAAAGCCGTGGCGGGATTTTTACTATATTTACGGTCTCACTTATAAATAATAGTAATATGGAAAATGAAAAAATTCAGGAACTTGAAATAATGGTTGAAAACTTAGTTATTCAGACCAACTTATTAATGGCTAAACAGGGAGCAATGACGCAAATGGTATTAGGTATTTATCGAGAAACTTTTGATAAAGAAAAATACAACCGCACCGCCACACAGTTTATTGAACTACTTGAGTTGTACTCTTTGAGTGCTCTAAAGAATTTGGAAGCACTACCGATTGATCCTTTGTTGCTTGAGGCAACGAGGGAGAAGGTTTGTCAGGATTCCAGTTTAATGTTAAAAAAGTTTCTGAGTTAGTACGATGGAACATCTCCATAATTTTTAAAGACTTTTTCATAACTATATTTTTTGAGGTTCGCTAAATGTGATACTTGAAACCATTCCGTTTCTAAAGGTTACGGTTTCGATAATTTCCTGCGTGAAATCTTCGTTTACGTGGTGGATGATTTTTGTTGTCATAGTTTGTCATTATTTAAAAGGTTGTCTAAATTGTTTTTTAGTTCGATATATTCTGATTTTATTCTATCGGCAAAAATCGGGGTGCGATCCCCAGTAATACACTGTTTGATATAGCGCGATGAGAAGCTATATTTTGTTGCCAAAGCATTTAATGCACTGGTATTCCATTTCACACTACTTTTTTTCTTAGATTTGCTCATTGTTTTATTTGTTCTTATTGTTGGAGCAAATATAATCCAAATTATTTGACAATTACAAATAATTTTACAAATAATTTTTAAGTATGATTTATTTTGGAAAAAATCTTGCTTTTTTAAGAGCTAAAAAAGGGCTTACTTTAGAAGTTATGTCAGAACTAGTAGGCTTTGGACGTTCTCAATGGAATAATTATGAGAAAGAAACTTCATTTCCAAAATTTTTGGATCTAATTCAAATTTCAAAATATTTTGACATTTCAGAATCAGATTTAATACATAAAAATTTAGAATTAGATGTTATTACAAAACCACTATCTATAAAACAAAAAGAGTTTGATGTTAGCCATGAACTTCTGATTTTACAAAAAGAAAAAATTGAAAGTCTGGAAAAAGAGCTTTCAGAATTAAAATACACTCAAAACAATCCCATTCTTTATTCATCTGTGGCTGAACCAGCACCTGAATTAATCAAAAAGGCGTCTAAATAGTTAATTATAAGCAAGTTAAATTTAATTTAACTTGTTTAATATTGGCATTATCCCTATGCTTATATGCTTGTTTTATGGCTTTTAATTATAATTTTATGGGTTATTCATATTTTAATAATTCTTTTTTTATGCCTTTTTGTCCACCCAACTGTCCACCCAACTGTCCACCCAAAGCAAAACCTATCTACTTTTTACTAAATAGATCAATCACTTATTATAAGGCATAAAAAAACCGTTTAAATAGTGTTTTAAACGGTGCGTATTAATGTAAAAATCGTAGTTTTTTAGGGTCTAATGGTAGTTTTTAAGTATATTGCTGCGGGTAATGGTAGTTAATAGATTTAAAGCGTTTAAAAACTACAATTAAACGGTAGTTAAATGGTAGTAA
>JAYVIN010000119.1:0-58961 GCA_043770135.1 Flavobacterium sp.
AATTTCATTGTATTCTTTGGCTAATTCTACCATCGCAAATTCTATTTTTATTTTATTCTTGGATTTCAAAATGGCTATTCTATTCGTGTCATCTAAAAAATAATAGTGAAATCCTTTGATGTATTCTGGTGAGATTTTTAGAATGTTGCTGTAATATTCTTTTGCAAAAAGTGTATCCAAATACGCCAACCATCGTTCCTTCTTTTCTACTTCGAGTTCTTTTTTGAGCATGGCGGTTCGACCACTTATCGAATTAATCATTCCATCAACGCTCATCCCTCCTAATGGAATTAATAATGGACTGTACCAGTGAAATTCTCCTGCAGCTATTAATCTCCTTTCTGCAGGTGTGTATTTTTTAATTCCTTTTGGAGAAATCCCTAGTGAAACGGCATTAATTTCAGGAAATTTATTGATAATTACTTCTTTTAGTTCAGTGACTTTGAGGGTCATTTTTATAACTAAAACATCCGAATTTAAATCTTCTTTTTCGATTATTCTTCGATGGTATTCTAAATTCACAGATGAGAACACTAGTAGATCTTCGGCTTTCGCCCTAATATAAAACTCCCCGTTACTATCGCTTGTTGTGCTTTTTTCGTTGTTTAAATTAATGACATTTATCCCTTCAGCACTTCCTAATTCTGTGATTATTTTTCCATGAATCAATTTCTCAGGGGGATTCTGACTATAAGCCATTTGCCCAACTATAATTGACAATACAACTTTTAAACGCATAAAAAATTCATTTTGAACTTTGTAAAAATATCCCAAGACTTCAAAATGAAATGATAATGTGTTGGTAAAAATTTGTTAATTTAAAAATTTGTTAAAGTTTTTAATGTTAATAGTTTTACTATTATGTTTGAGTATATTTGCATCAAATATAAATGTTTAACTAATAAATTTTAATGTTATGAAAAAAATTGTAATTATCGGGTTAAGTTGTTTTGTTGGAGTTTTAAGTTCTTGCAATCTCAACAAAAAAAGTGAAGAGATTACTAATGCAGTAAATGCTCAAACTGAGAAAGTTCAAAAAGTAATTAATGAATTAGGTCTAGTTTATGTTGAAGAGGGAGCTCAAGACATTATTACCTACGAAGAAGTAAATGCAGCACAACAAGCTTGGTGCGATGCATTAGTAAAAATTGGGAAGCTAAAAGAAGATGGAGGCGATTATAAAACGTTTGCTAATCAAGTTTTAACAGATGCTTATAATTATGATAATGGCAAGGTTTTCTTTAAACCTACTCTGGCTTATGGAGATCAAACCTTTAGAAACGACAAAAAGGGTGCATTAGCCTATTTTGTTGGAGGTGATTTGGACTATCCAAACGACAAAGGTTTCGCACTCAAACCATGGGTAAAGGCACGATACGATAATGCTGGCGAAAAAAACGAAGGCATTCAGATATATGGTTCAGTAGCAATAACTATGGGAAATGTATGGGTAACCGACAAAGAGGGCAACGAAGTTATGGTCGATAAAACTTGGGTGTTCAAAAAAGGAAAAGACGGAAAATTAAGAATAATTGTTCATAAATCTGCCTTGCCTTTTTCTCCTAAATAAAAAATAGGCTGATTCTACAAAATCAGCCTATTTTTGTTTTCTAAACAAATTATTATGAAAAATAAACTACTTATTACAGGATTTTTAATGCTTTTTTTATCTCACATCAAAGCACAAAATACCCGATTAAATGACCACAACCAGATAGGTTGGATCAATTATTTTGGTACTTTTAAAATTGCCGAAAAGTACAGTCTTCATTCCGAATATCAATTCCGAAGGGACAATTATGTTTCCGACAAACAACAGGGATTATTGCGTGTTGGTTTAAATTATCAAGCCAATCCAAAATTGCAACTTCGATTGGGTTATGCCTGGATAGAAACCTATCCGTATGGAGATTACGCCATAAACGGACAAGGAAAAGATTTTACGGAACATCGTATATTTCAAATGGCAACATTGAATGATAAAATTTCAAAATTTGATTTATCTCATCGCTTTATCTTAGAACAACGATTTATAGGTCGGTACACACAACCCGAATTAACCGTTGAAGACGAATATCTCTTATTGAATCGCTTTCGGTATATGTTTAGGATTCAAATGCCGCTAAAAGGAACAGAAATAAAAAACAAAATCCCATACATAGCTGCTTATGATGAACTATTTATTGGATTTGGAAAAAATGTGAATGAAAATATTTTTGATCAAAATAGGTTAGGATTGTTGCTTGGATATCGATTTGACAACAATTTTAGAATCGAAGCGGGCTATTTGAATCAAACGTTGCAACTAGGGCGGGAAATCAATCAAAGAAATGTGTTTCAAAGCAACAATGGATTCATAATAAATACTTTGCTGAATTTAGATTTTACAAAAAATAATGTTAAATAATAGATTCTATGATTCTTTTACCAACAAATATAATTGAAATAAATAAAAGTAAAATTGATCAAATTGATAATTTGGCAAAAGCGATTTATCGTCTGATTATTTATAGCAGAGACCATTTTGATGACGATTTACTGGATATTTATTTGGATGGCTTTTCAAATTTAAAAGATTTACTTTCGATTAAGAACGCACAAATGGAAGCGCAAAACGAAGAGGAAGCAGAAGAATATTTAAAAAATTTAAAACAATCATTAGAATTTGTAATCGAAGAAATTACATTAGATATTGATTTTGAAAAAGAAATTCAATTATTCCAGCTTTTGAGATTAATCTCGCCTGAAACAAATAAAATCCACCCCAATAAATACCGCCAAACAACCGTACAAATTGGCAATCACATTTGTCCTGAACCCGATTTAATTCCTGGACTAGTGTCACAATTATTGTATAATTGCTCTCAAATCAATTCGCCTATTGTCAAAGCAATCTATTTTCATCATGAACTAATTAGAATTCATCCCTTTGTAGACGGAAATGGTCGAGTAACTCGGATTGCAAAAAACTGGATATTGATGTATCAAATGTACCCTCCTATTTTTATAAATGATGCTATTGAAAAAAAGGAATACATTTACACCTTAAGTAATAGTTTTCTTAGATTAACTAAAGAAAGTACAGTTTGGAATGAATTTACTCATTTGTTTTTTGAACAAGAGCTTAATAGATTACTCAAAAACTTAAATTTCTTATATGATAGTATTAACGAAATAGGAAAATTAAGAAAAAAATCGAATGAGTAAAACTATTAAATAATAGTTAAATTATCTTTATTGATTGTAATACTATTAAAATTGAAATTACTTTTGTAAAAAATAAAACTACAAGAAATGGAAAAAATTATTTTACTTCTTATGCTTTTGGCTTCTTTTAATTCTTTTGGTCAAGTAGAAATGTTTCAAAACAAAGAATATACTAGCCTTGATGAAGCGCTAAAAAATCCAGAAATGGTTTATAAACTCAATCTAAGCAATCAAAACCTGAAACTAAAGGAAGTTAATTGGTCAAAGTTTGTCAATATACAATATCTCACACTCAAAAACGATCATTTAAAAGAAATTCCACCAGGGATTTCGACCCTAAAGTCATTAAAAGTAATCGACTTGAGTGGAAATGATTTTGATATACTTCCTGTTGAGTTTTCTAATTTGACACTTCTTGAAGAAATAATTTTAAACGATGAGAAAAATATAGATTTACCTAAAACCTTAAACATTCTAGGCAAATTACCCAATTTAAAGAGTTTACATTTAGAAAATGACCGTTTGAAAGAACTACCCAAAGAAATATTACAATTTAAGAGTTTAGAAAATCTTTATCTTAATGAAAACATATTTAAAACAATTCCCAAATTAGAAACATTGAATCACCTTAAATATTTAGATATGAAAGGCAATAAAATTAAAACTGGAACAGAAAATTTAATTAATTTAAACTTCGGATTTCAAATTAATTTTTAAAAAATTTTTCGAATGATAGATGCACTGATACCTTTAATTTCATTAATTGCTTTAGAAGTAATCTTAGGAATCGACAACATTATTTTTATATCCATTCTTTCAGACAAATTACCCAAAGATCAACGCAACAAATTGCGATATTGGGGAATCGGTTTGGCAATGATTATGCGATTAATTTTGCTTGGTTTTATATCCTGGATTTTAAAATTAGACCAAACACTTTTCCATCTATTTGATGTTGACTTTACGGGAAAAGGGCTCATATTGATTCTAGGCGGATTATTTCTGATTTATAAAAGCACCAAAGAAATTTATCACAAAACTGAAATTGCAAATAATCCAACTGAAATACCAATAAAAACAGCCACTTTTAATACATTATTAGGTGAAGTAGTTGTGCTTGATTTAGTGTTTTCTGTAGATTCAATAATTACAGCGGTTGGCATGGTAGATCAGCTTTGGATTATGTACACAGCAGTAATTATAACTGTCTTAATAATGCTTGTAGCGTCAAAACCAATTAGCGAATTTATTTCTAAGCATCCTTCGTTTAAAATTCTGGCGTTGTGTTTTTTGATGATGATAGGGGTGTCGCTTCTTGCAGAAGGATTCCAATTTGAAATTCCAAAAGGATACATTTATTTCTCGATGGCATTTGCGTTTTTAGTTGATGTAGTTCAAATGAAAACCACCAAAACCCAATCATCGTAATGAACAAATTTGTATTTTTTTTATTGTTTATTGTTACGAGATTACTAGCGCAGAATGATCTTGGCACTTGGAACGTAACCAATATTAATTTAAAAGTTAATCAAAAATGGAATGTATTTACTGAAGCCCAACTAAGAAGTTTATCGTTTTATGATCAATTTCATTATTATGAATACAAAACCGGTTTTACCTATAAAATGACACCTAATTTTTCAGCAACAACAGGAATTGGTTCTTATAATACCTTTAGTGAAGGAGGTAATTTTAAACTTCCAATGCAAAACAAAGAAATTAGAACTTGGGTGCAAATCAATATGAAAAACCCTCTAGAATTGCTTACTTTTGAACACAGATATAGAGCCGAACAAAGATTTACTACTAGTGGGTATAGAAACCGTTTCAGATATAGGTTATCCGCAATAGTTCCTTTAAATAATAAAAAAATAGAACCCAAAACGGTATATGCACTAATTTGGAATGAGATTTTCTTTACAGATAAAGAACCTTTTTTTGAAAGAAACCGATTTTTTATTGGAGGTGGATATGAGTTTTCAAAAAACGTAGCATTTCAACTCGGATACATTCATCAATTCGATTATAAAATAAATGATGAAACGGGTCGTGATTTTTTGAATCTTTCCCTTTTATATAATTTTGATTTAACAAAAACGAAACAAAATGGATTTATTCCTACAACTTCAGATTAACAATAATTCCATTTAAAAAATGCAAGATATCCTTTCCAATATAATCATTTCGGTCAACCCAAAATTGTATGTAAAAAATCCTGAAACAACTGAATTAGGTAAAAAAATCATTGAAAACAGTATTATATTAATCGATAAAATAGGCTTTGAAAATTTTACATTCAAAAAATTAGGAGAACAAATAAACTCTAACGAAAGTTCAATTTATCGTTATTTTGAAAGCAAACACAAAATGATGCTGTATCTTTCCTCGTGGTACTGGGGTTGGATAGAGTACAAACTCGCTTTTGCCACCATCAATATTGATAATCCGATGGAACGCCTTAAAAGAGGTATAACAGTAGTTACAGAAAAAATTGAAGATGATGCTAACACATTGCACGTAAACGAATCGATTTTAAACAAAATTATTATTCAAGAGTTTACCAAAACACTTTATACCAAAGAGGTAGATCAAGAAAACAAAGAGGGTTTCTTCTTGGTTTACAAAAGAGTAATTAATAGGATAATAGAAATGATTCAAGATGTAAACCCAAATTATGAGTTTGCTAAAAGTTTAGCCTCCAGTATTGTTGAAGGTGCATTACATCAACATTTCTTGAAAGAACATTTAAAAACAATTACCAATTGCAACGAAAATATTTCAACTACCGATTTCTATCTTGATCTAGTTTCAACCGTATTAAAAAAATAAATATGAGTCCACTTACGCGTTTTTATAATTTGCTACTTCTTGACAAAAAAGATGTTTTACAACTGTTTTTTTATGCCATTTTTGCGGGTTTAATAAGTCTTTCGTTGCCATTAGGGATTCAAGCTATTATCAATTTTATTCAATCTGGCAGAGTTAGTGTTTCGTGGATTGTTTTGGTTGTACTTGTGGTTATTGGGGTAGCACTCGTAGGGGTTTTGTCGATGATGCAACTTAGAATAACCGAAAATTTGCAACAAAAAATATTTATAAGATCTTCATTCGAATTTGCTGGTAGGATGCCTAGAATAAAATTTGAAGAGCTTTATGGAACGTATCCCCCTGAACTGGCGAATCGTTTTTTTGATACTATGGCAATCCAAAAAGGGACTTCCAAACTATTAATTGACTTTTCGGCAGCCCTACTTCAAATTATTTTTGGCGTCGTCTTACTTTCATTGTATCATCCTTATTTTATTGTTTTTGGTTTTATGCTATTAATCTTGTTGTATTATATTTTTAAATTTTCCTATAATCCGGGTTTAGAAACCAGTTTATTCGAATCGAAATATAAATATAAAGTAGCCGCTTGGTTGCAAGAAATTGCAAGAAATAATTTCAGTTTTCGGAATGAATTGAATTATGATTATGCGCTTCAAAAAAACGATTATTTGGTAACCGATTATCTTAAATACCGTGAAAAACATTTTAATGTTGTGAAAAGACAATTTTCACAATTAATTTTTTTCAAAATAATAATTACCGCGAGTTTGTTGAGTATTGGCGGCTATTTAGTATTGTCTCAAGAAATGAATATTGGTCAGTTTGTTGCCGCAGAAATCATTATTTTATTAGTAATAGGTTCTGTCGAAAAAATAATTTTAGGTCTCGAAACTTTTTATGACGTCTTAACATCTGTCGAAAAAATAGGTTTAGTAACCGATATGAATCTAGAAGAAGAATCCAATCAAAACCCTAATAGCTGTTTCACGGCAATAACATTAGAAGTAGATAATTTGTCTTTTAAATTCCCCGATTCGAAAAACAATATTTTAAAGAAAATATCCTTAAAAGTAGAACAATCCGAAAAAATAATTATTGAAGGTGAGAACGGTTCGGGCAAAACAACCTTAATTCGATTGTTGTCGGGATTGATTCAGCCTACTTCGGGTTATTTTTATATTAATGACGACACTTTTCAAAAGATTGACTTAAAACAATATCGATCCCAAATAGGAAGTGTTATTTATGGCGAAACGCCTTTCGAAGGAAGTATTATAGACAATATCACTTTCAAGGATGGGAATCTGAGTCAAGAAAATCTGAAATGGGCAATAGAATCTGTACAATTATCGTCATTTTTAAAAACGTTGCCGAACGGATTAGATACTATTATTTTTCCAGAAGGAAGACAGCTTTCTGCTTCTAATGCTCAAAAAATTCTTTTGGCTAGAAGTATTGTTCATAAACCTAAAATTTTGTTTTATGAAGACCCAACGGATACTATGGATGAGAAAATAGCCAACGAAATTATCGATTTTATTACTGCTCCAGAAAATAAATGGACTGTCATTGTTTCCTCAAAAAATCCCTATTGGAAAACAAAGTGTGCTCGTAATATTATTATGGAGAATGGACAAATTATTTTTGATTCTAAAAATTAAATTACAATGCTAAATATATCCGAAAACAGGAGTCAGTTTACTAAAAAATTAGGTCATTTCCAAACTATTAAAAATTTGGACAACAGACCTCATTATAAAATTTTAAATAAAATTATAGCCATTGTTTCCGTTTTTGGTGTGATTGCCCTTTTTCTACCTTGGACGCAAAACATATCAGGTTCGGGAGCCGTAACGACTTTAAAACCCAATCAACGTCCTCAAACTATTCAAAGTGTAATCTCTGGACGAATAGAAAAATGGTTCGTTAAAGAAGGTGATTTTGTAAAAAAAGGCGATACTATCATGTTTATTTCCGAGATTAAAGAAGATTATTTAGATCCGAATCTAGTGCAAAACACAAAAAATCAAATGAATGCAAAAAATTCGGCATTAGCATCTTATAGTTCTAAAGTGGGCGTTTTGTCAAATCAAATTCAATCTATTGAAAATGAACAAAAACTAAAAATTGAACAAGCACTTAATAAAATAAAGCAAGCTGCATTTAAAATCAAAAGCGATTCCATAGATCTTGTTGCAGTAAAAACACAATTAAAAATTGCAAATACGCAATTTAATCGTGCCACTCAGTTAAATAAAGAAGGATTAAAACCGCTTTCGGATGTAGAAGAAAAACGACTAAAACTGCAAGAAGGAGAGGCTAAAATAATTACGCAAGAAAATAAATTATTGACTAGCAAAAATGAATATATCAACGCAAAAGTTGAAATCAACAGAATAAATGCCGAATACTCCGAGAAAGTTTCGAAAGCACAAAGTGATCAATTTACGGCATTAAGCAACCAATTTGATACTGAAGCGCAGGTAAACAAACTAAAAAATCAATATGCAAATTACAGTATTCGAAATGGATTGTATTACATAAAAGCGGCACAAAATGGCTATGTAAACAGAGCCATACAAGCGGGTATTGGTGAAACAATAAAAGAGGGGACGCCTATAGCAACTATTATGCCTTCTACCTATGACATTGCAGTAGAAACTTTTGTTAATCCTGTTGATTTACCTTTAATAAAAAAAGGCGAAAAAATAAGAGTTTGGTTTGACGGATGGCCCACTATTGTTTTTTCTGGTTGGCCTGAAATGTCTTATGGAACTTTTGGGGGACAAATCGTAGCAATCGAAAATTTTATCAGCGAAAACGGTAAATTTAGAGTGCTTATTGCTCCCGATCCTCAGGAAGACAAATGGCCTTCGCAATTGAGGGTAGGCTCTGGAGCACAAACTATCGCCTTGTTAAACACAGTCCCTGTATGGTTTGAAATTTGGCGGGTATTAAATGGTTTTCCGCCGGATTACTATAAAACTAGTTCAAAATCTTCGAAAGAAACTAAAGCGAAAAAATAATGAAATACCTATTTTTTACTTTTCTATTACTGGGTATTGTGGCTCAATCACAAACAAAGGAATTGGCTGTCGCAAAAAACATTGATAACGAGTTTTTGTTCAATGAATATTTGGGCTATGTAAAAAAATACCATCCTTTAGTTAAAAATGCATCTTTAGAAATCAGCATGGCTCAAGCCAATTTGATGATGGCTAGAGGTGGTTTTGATCCAAAATTAGAAGTAGATTTTAATCAAAAAAAGTTCACGAACAGCGAGTATTATTCTATTTTAAATAGTAGTTTTAAAATACCAACTTGGTATGGTGTCGAGATAAAAGCAGGATTTGACAACAATGAGGGCGTGTATCTTAATCCCGAAAATAATGTTCCCAATCAAGGTTTAACTTCTGTTGGGATAAGCCTTCCGTTGGGACAAGGACTTTTTATAAATCAAAGAATGGCCGATTTACGTAAAGCCAAAATCCAAGTAAAACAAAGTCAATCCGAAAGAAAATTGGGAGCTATTCTAGTTTTGTATGATGCTGCAGTGGCTTATTTTAATTGGAAAAAAAACTACAACGAAGTTCAATTATATCAAAAATACAGTACTAATGCCCAAATTCGATTTAAGGGTGTTAAAGAATTGATTAAGCAAGGCGATAAGCCAGCCATTGATAGTATAGAAGCTGGAATAATTGTTAAAAATCGACTGTTAAGTCTTGAGGATTCACAGCTAAAATTGACTAAAGCCAAATTAGAACTTTCTAATTTTCTTTGGTTAGAAAATAATATTCCAGTAGAACTTTCGGACGCTTTAGTTCCTGAAGAAAAATTAGCCTTTACAATTGAAGAAACTTTAAAGACTAATGATTTACTAAATGCCGATTTTTCGATCACAAATCATCCAAAAATCAATTTATTAGAACGTAAAATAGAATCTTTGAATGTAGACAAAAGATTAAAAGCCAATATGCTGTTGCCAAAAATTGATATTGGTTATTCCTATTTGTCTGACCCCCGCAATTTTGACCAATACCAATTTAACGACTACAAAGTAGGTTTAGATTTCTATTTCCCGCTTTTTCTAAGGAAAGAAAGAGGAAGTTTGAAACTGGCTAAATTTAAAATTCAAGAAACTCAATTTGTCCTTGATTTAGAAAAAGTGCAACTGACCAATAAGATCAACGCTCAAAAAATCGAAATTCAATCCTTAGCCAAACAAAGATCATTAATCGGTGGTTTAGTAAATGATAATAACACTATGCTGCTATCTGAGGAGCGTTTGTTTTCTTTTGGAGAAAGCTCCTTGTTTTTGATAAATACCCGAGAGAATAATCTTGTTGCTACCCAACTTGCCTCAATTTTTCTTGAAAATCGCTTTTATGTCTCCAACTCTGAGCTTTTTAAAATAATGGCCAATCCGGATTAAATCATAAAAAATTGTATTTTTGCGCCCAGAAAAATAAATTATGATTATCCAAAAAACTCGGGAAGAAATAGAATTAATGCGCGAAAGTGCTTTAATCGTTTCTAAAACATTAGGTATGATTGCTTCCGAAATAAAAGAAGGAGTTACCACATTACACTTAGATAAACTAGCCGAAGAATTTATTCGGGATCATGGCGCAGTACCTAGTTTTCTTGGACTGTATGGTTTTCCGAATTCCCTTTGCATGAGTCCAAACGCTCAAGTTGTGCATGGCATTCCTAATAATGAACCGTTAAAAAATGGCGATGTCATTTCGGTAGATTGTGGTGCATTTAAAAACGGCTATCACGGCGATCATGCCTATTCTTTCGAAATTGGTGAAGTAGCACCCGAAACCAAAAGATTATTGCAAGTTACCAAAGAATCTTTATATGTTGGCATTCGAGAATTCAAATTAGGAAATCGTGTAGAAGATGTAGGAAATGCAATCCAAAAATATACAGAAAGCCATGGTTATGGTGTGGTTCGTGAGCTTGTAGGTCACGGCTTGGGCAAAAAAATGCACGAAGATCCCGAAATGCCCAACTATGGAAAACGAGGTCGAGGAAAACTTTTTGTCAACGGAATGGTAGTGGCTATTGAACCCATGATTAATATGGGAACCAAAAACATAAAACAACTCAAAGACGGCTGGACGATACTAACCGCCGACGGAAAACCATCTGCTCATTTTGAACATGATGTAGCATTAATCGATGGAAAACCAGAGATTTTATCCACATTTGCTTATGTTTATAAAGCTTTGGGAATTGTGAGTAATGAGGAAGATGAGTTTAGAAAAGTGCCATTAGTGATGTAATGTTTAACACGAATTAGGCTTTTTGACACAGATTTCTCAGATTTTCACAGATTAATTATTTTTAGATATGGAAAATTTTTATTTAAAAGAGGAGACTTATGAAATTATAGGTCTTTGTATGGAAGTTCATAAAACACTTGGAAAAGGTTTCAATGAAATAGTTTACAAAGAAGCATTGCAATATGAATTTTCCCAATAAGGAATCCCTTTTGAAAGAGAAAAAGGATACCAAATTGAATATAAAAATATAATATTATCCAAACTTTATTCAGCAGACTTTGTAGTTTTCGACGAAATAATTATGGAAATAAAAGCAATTAGTCAATTAACAAGTAGTGATACTGGACAAACTTTAAATTATTTAGCTTGTTCAAAAAATAAAACTGGGCTAGTAATTAATTTTGGAGAAGACAGTCTAAAATACAGGAGGGTTATTTTGTAAATCCAATCTGTGAAAATCTGTGGAATCTGTGTCGAATATTTAAATTCGTGTTTAAATTTTACTATATGAAATCTGTGTTTAAAATAATCCTCAATACCATTCCTCGTCCTCTATTAATTCGTTTGAGTTATCTGGCACGACCTATTCTAGCTTTTCTATTAAAAGGCGATACATTTACCGATCCAATAGATGGTAAAAGCTTCAAATCGATGTTGCCTTACGGTTACGAAACTCAACGAAATAATGTATTGTCGCCAAGTACACTATCGCTCGAAAGACACCGTTTGTTATGGTTGTATTTAAAAAACGAAACCGACTTTTTTACTTCTAAAGCAAAAAAGAAAGTACTTCATTTTGCCCCAGAACAAGCTTTTTATAAATTGTTCCGCAAACAAAAAAATCTAGATTACACCACAACCGATTTGTTTTCGCCGTTGGCTGATGTAAAGGCTGATATTTGTAATTTACCTTTTGAAGACAATCAATACGATGTGATTCTTTGCAATCATGTACTCGAACACATCCCAGATGACACTAAAGCAATGCAAGAATTATACAGGGTTTTGAAACCCGGAGGTATGGCGATTCTTCAAATTCCACAAGACTTGAAAAGAGAAGTAACTTTTGCCGATGATTCAATTGTAGATCAAAAAGAACGTGCTGCAATTTTTGGACAATACGACCACGTTCGTATTTACGGTCGTGATTATTTTGACAAGTTACGAAGCATAGGATTTAAAGTTGTTGAAGAAGATTATACCAATAAAATTGCACCTGAATTAGTAGAAAGATATTGTTTAGCAAAAGGTGAAATTATTCCGGTTTGTTTTAAATAAAAACCTGCTAAAAATTAATTCAGCAGGTTACTGTTTTAAAAAACACTTTATTTATTCGGGCATCAAAACACCAATTACCTTATCTTTAAAAAGATATTTTTTGGCAACATCTTGAATGTCTTTTGCTGTGATTGCATTTATTTTTTCTTCAGTTTGTAGCACCTCGTCGGGGCTTGTTGAATTGGTAAAGGATCTCGTTAAACTGCCGAGCCAAAAGCCATTTTCTTTACTATTCTTTTTAAAATCAAGCAATTCTGCTTCTTTGAATTTAGTAAGATCTTTTTCGTCTGGGCCATTATCAATGATTTTTTGTAATTCTTTCAGTGCAGAAGCAGTAAGTTTTTCGGCGTTTTCAGGTCCACAAGGAAAACTAATAGAAAAATCGTAAGATCCATGTGGTACTTTGCCCATACTGCCTCTTGCACCAACCCCGTACACGGCACTTTCATTTTCTCTTAATTCTTCGGTCAATTTTATAGTCAATACTTCTCCCAATGCTTTAAATGCGCTTGCTTCTTTGGTGTCATACTTGGTGTCACCGTAATAAAGGATAACAACAGTAGTTTTTGGGTCCGATCCTTTATGTACTACTTTTTTCAAATCGCCCTTAATCATTCTGTATTCTAGGTCAGTAGCTTTTTCTTTTTTAGTAGATGAAGGTAATGAGGCGATGTATTTAATCGCATATTCTTCAATAATTTTATCATCGATATTCCCAACAAAGAAAAACTCAAAATCAGCTGCATTAGCAAAACGCTCTTTGTGTTTGTTGTAAGCCAAGTTGTAATCGGTTTCAGCCCAGGTTTTTTCATCTGGAATTAAGCCATTAAACCTTGGATCTTTTTGGTTTAAAAATGCGACAAACTCTTGTTGAAAATAAAAACCTGGTTGAGAAGCCATATTTTTAAAATAGGCAGATTGTTTTTGTTTATACCCTTCAAAGGTAGGTACATCTAGATTTATATCTGTAAAGTTGGCATAGACCATTTGGAACAAATACTCTAAATCTTTAGGCGTTGCATTTCCAGACATTCCTTCTGTTATGGCGCCAATACTAGGCCTTACACTGGCTTTTTTGCCAGTCATAAATTTATTAATGTCGTTTAGTTTTAGTCCTGAATAGCCTGCTTCGCTAACAGCTCCAGCAGCAAACTGAACTTTTTTCAAATCCTCGTTTGAATATAGGTTGGTGCCACCAAAGCTAATGGCTTGAAAAAGAATTTCATTATTTTTAAAATCTGTAGTTTTATAAGTCACCTTTGCGCCATTAGACAAGAATAGCGATTTAGTTCCTATTTTGTCATTTGTTTCTCTTTTTACAATGGCACCAGGTCTAATTTCATTTCGAATCAAACTTTTGGCAACTGCTATATCTTCATAGGCTGTGATAGCATCCGTGTTTACTTTTAAGGCATCCAAAACTTCTTGCTCAGTTACTTTTTTAAGCCCTTCTTTTTCAGGTCCGGTTAGAATCACTACTCGATTATCTTCCTTTATATATTCTTTTATCAAACTATTTACATCCTTCAACTCAATTAAAGGCAAAATTTGTTTTATGGTAAGATACATCCATTCTATTCCAGGAACTGGACTTTTTTCTAAAAAATTAGTTTGAAAATCGCCAACAAAATTTGCCGAATTAGTTTTATCTCTGTCGTTGTAAGCTTTTTCTATAGTAGCAAGAAGTCCTGCCTTTGAACGGTCTAATTCCCCTTGGGTAAATCCATACTTTTTTACTCTTTCATTTTCGGTAATTAATACTTTCAAAGCACTCAACTGCTTATCTTCTTGCGACATTGCTACCGATTGAAAAGCTCTTTTGTTTCGAGCAAAAGTCCCTCCATAATAAGAATAGCCATAAGTAAATGGTGGTGTTGGCGAATTCACAAGCTCCCCTAATCTTGTATTTATAAGTGATGAGAACAATCTCTCTGCAAAGCTATTTTTTAAATCTCCAATATTGACAACCATTTTTGCATCTCCATAGTCTTTGTACATTAATTGCACAGACGCATTAGTTTCTTCTTTATCACTTTCGATTGCAACGAAAGTTTCTTTGTGGTTGGGTAGATCAAAGGTTTTTCTTGGTCTTTCGTTTTTTGGATTTTGATAGTTAGAGAAATGGCTAAAGATTTTTTGTTCCATTTCGGCTACATCTATATCTCCAACAACAATAACGCACATTAAGTTGGGTCGGTACCAATCTTTGTAATAACGGACTACTTTATCGTGTGTAAAACTTTCTAAAATTTCTTTTTTTCCAATAGGCAAACGTTCTGCATACTGAGATTTGTACATCATTTTAGGCAAATACTCAGCCATCATCCGCTTGTCGGCGCCAAGACCTATTCGATACTCTTCAAGAACAACACCTCTTTCTTTGTCAATTTCTTCAGGAGTCAAGTCAGCATTAAAAGCCCAATCTTCTAGGATATTAAATCCGTTTTCGATTTTCTCAGGACTATCAGTAGGAATTGGTAAAAAATAAACCGTTTCATCAAAACCCGTGTAAGCATTCAAATGTTGTCCAAATTTTACACCTATACTTTGTAAATAATCAACCAATTTATTTTTAGGAAAACGCTTGGTTCCATTAAAGTTCATGTGCTCCATAAAGTGCGCCAAACCTTGTTGGTCGTCATCTTCGAGAACGGAACCTGCATTTATGATCAATCTAAGATCTACTTTGTTTGCTGGTTTGGCATTTTTCTTGATGTAATAGGTTAATCCATTTTGGAGTTTTCCGGTTTTTACACTTGCATCAAATGGTATTGTTTTTGAATAATCAATTTCTTGTGCAAAAATTGTGTTAGACAATAATACTAATCCAAAAGTTAATTTAAAAATGAGTTTCATAAGGTTAAATTTATATTTTTGATAAATATAGATAGTTAACTTTAAAAATTATTGTTTTCACAAAACAATTAACAGAAATTTCACTCAAAAAAAATTATGATTTGAAACTTTTTAGATTCGCAAAAAAACAAATCTTATTCCTATATTTATATTTTTAAATTCACTAAAATTAGTACCCCTTAAAATGAAAAAATTAATCGCCTTAACGCTCCTCTTTTTGACACAATTCTCTTTTGGTCAAGTGCTCAATGAGATAGCTCCTCCATTCCATATCAAAACCATAACATTTTTGCAAAATAGTAAGCAAAACGAAATTCCTCTATTCAAATTAGGGGAAGGTTTTCAATTACAATTTGATGATTTATACGGAAATGAAGCCAATTATTATTACGAAATCGAGCATTGTGACTACAATTGGGTTCCAACACCGATTCCGAAAAACGAATATTTATTAGGTTTCGACAATCAGAGAATTCAAGATTATACGAATTCTGTCAATGCTTTACAAATTTATTCGCATTACAAATTGTCTATCCCAAATCAGTTTACCCAACAACTGCGTATTAGTGGAAATTATATGTTAAAAATATTTGATGACAATAAAGAAATTGTTTTTTCAAGAAAATTTATCCTCTACGAAGATCGCGTCAATGTTCCCATTCAAATAAAACGAGCCAGAACAATATCTAGTTTAGTCAACAAACACAATGTTGAGTTTTCAATCACATCAAGCTCAATTACATTTCAAAATCCGTTGAAAAATATAAAAGTTGTGTTGATGCAAAACGGACAAATGAACACAGCTATAAAAAATATTATTCCGCAATTTACAGTTGGAAATGATTTAATTTACAGATATGATACCCAAACTCAATTTTGGGCAGGAAACGAGTTTTTGTTTTTCGAGAATAGAGATATACGTTCCACTGGTAATAATGTAGCCCGAATAGATGGTGGAACCAATATTTATAATTCCTATCTGTTTACAAATAATGCTCGAAGCAATTTTCCCTATTCATTTACACAGGACGCTAACGGAAATTTTGTGCCTCGAAACATCAATGCCGAGATCAACGAAGTTGAAGCTGATTATGCTTGGGTTTATTTCAGTCTTTCGGCACCAACTTTTAGATTAAACAAAGACATTTATGTTTCAGGAATGTTTAATAATTATAGTTTGTCCAACGAATTTAAAATGGAATATAACGAACAAAAAGCGATTTACGAAAAAGCGATTTTAATCAAACAAGGTTTTACTAATTATCAATATACTGTTGCTGACAACAAAGGCAAAATTGACTTTGAGAATGCTGTAGATGGCAATTATTTTGAAACTGAAAATGATTATTGTATCATAGTATATTACCGAGAAGTTAGAGATAGATATGATAGAGTGATTGGAAAAGGCAGTGCAAATTCTCTAAATATCATCAATTAAAAAACAATAAAAAAAATAACAAACTAAATTCATTTTTTTGTAAATTTGCCATTATTAAATTCATATTTAATACCTTATCATGGTTTCTCAAATAACAAGAGGCATAAAAATATCTGTATTAACAACTTTTGAAGGTACTTATTTCAAGAACCACAAGATACATTTTGCCTTTAGTTATGAAATTAAAATCGAAAATCACAGTAAAGATTCTGTTCAATTAATGTCTCGTCATTGGGAAATTTCAGATTCGCTGAATGACACCGAAATTGTTGATGGAGAGGGAGTGATAGGAAAAAAACCAGTACTAAAACCAGGTGAATTTCATACCTATAATTCGGGTTGTTTATTGTCTTCGCCTTATGGTGCTATGAAAGGATATTTCAGCATGATTAATTTTACTTCAACAAGGAATTTTAAAGTTATAGTTCCTACCTTCAGATTGTGTGCTCCTTTTGCTTTAAATTAATTATGGTTTTAATCTAAAGCCTTTTTTCGTTTATTTTTTTGTTCAAAAATAGAATGATAGAGACATGTTTTATTCAAACTATCCTTTGTATTTTTGATTAGAAATTTCATTTATTAATATTTAATGAATGCTCACAATAAAAGTACTAGCTAAACTAAGTTTAAATAAAAAAATATGCTAAAAGGATTTTTTAATACTCCGAAGGCCGTAAATGAAACTGTAAAATCATATACGCCAAATTCCCCTGAGAAAGCAACCGTACTAGATGCCTATAAAAAAATGTGGGGTTCAAAAATCGACGTTCCATTGTATATTGGAAGCGAAGAAATTAGAACCGGAAACACTCGAAATATAACCGCTCCTCATGACCACAAGCACATTGTAGGCAGCTATCATCTAGCCGAAAAATCCCATGTAGAAAAAGCAATTGCCAATGCACTGGATTCAAAAGCAAGCTGGTCAGCTATGGCTTGGGAACAACGTGCAGCCATTTTCTTGAAAGCTGCTGAATTAATTGCCGGTCCGTATCGCGCCAGAATTAATGCAGCGACGATGATTGGGCAGTCTAAAAATATTTTTCAAGCTGAAATTGATGCCGCCTGCGAATTAATCGACTTCTTGCGTTTCAATGTGGAGTTCATGACCCAAATTTATAGCGATCAACCACTATCCAATTCTGATGTTTGGAATCGGTTAGAATACCGACCATTAGAAGGTTTTGTATACGCTATTACCCCATTCAATTTTACAGCCATCGCCGCAAATCTTCCGGCTAGTGCCGCTATGATGGGAAATGTAGTGCTTTGGAAACCCAGTGACAGTCAAGTTTTTTCGGCAAAAATTATCATAGAAGTTTTCAAAGAAGCTGGAATTCCAGATGGCGTTATCAACGTTGTTTTTGGCGATGCTATTATGATTACCGATACCGCTTTGGCAAGTCGCGATTTTGCTGGAATCCATTTTACAGGCTCTACTCATGTGTTCAAAGCTATTTGGGCAAAAATAGGGGCCAACATTCAGCATTATAAAACCTACCCTAGAATTGTGGGTGAAACTGGAGGTAAAGATTTTATTATTGCGCACCCAAGTGCTAACATAAAACAACTAGCGACTGGAATTGTTCGTGGCGCCTTTGAATTTCAAGGTCAAAAATGTTCAGCAGCTTCACGAGCGTACATTCCTCAAAGCCTTTGGGCTGAACTTAAAAAACAATTGATTACCGATGTAAAATCAATGAAAATGGGTTCTCCTGAAGATTTCGGAAATTTTATTACAGCCGTAATTCACGAGGGGTCTTTTGATAAACTGGCCAGTTATATTGACCAAGCCAAAAAAGATACCGATGCAGAAATTATCGTTGGTGGGAATTATGACAAATCCGTTGGCTATTTCATCGAACCAACTATTATTGTAACTACAAACCCAAAATACAGCACTATGGAAACCGAATTATTTGGTCCCATAATGACGATTTATGTGTATGAAGATGCTAATTGGGAGGAAACTTTAAAATTGGTAGATGCTACTTCAGATTATGCTTTAACAGGAGCCATTTTCAGCAAAGACCGTTATGCGATTGAACAAGCTACA
The DNA here is from genome assembly GCA_043770135.1 of Flavobacterium sp. Taxonomy (GTDB): domain Bacteria; phylum Bacteroidota; class Bacteroidia; order Flavobacteriales; family Flavobacteriaceae; genus Flavobacterium. The sequence goes on from JAYVIN010000119.1 coordinate 18,959, forward strand.
ATTGCTTTGCAAAATGCTGCTGGAAATTTTTATATCAACGACAAACCTACAGGAGCCGTAGTTGGGCAACAGCCTTTTGGAGGTGCTAGAGCTTCTGGAACCAATGATAAAGCAGGATCACCACTAAACTTATTGCGTTGGGTTTCGCCAAGAACCATCAAAGAAACCTTGGTTACTCCAGAAGATTATAGATACCCATTTTTGGGAGAATAGATTCTGATTTTAGATTTTAGAGCTCAGATTTTAGATTAAAAACCCATAAGAACCAAGTTAATTGAGTTTTGTGGGTTTTGATTTTTATGAGAAACACTAAAAAAGCGCATTAATTTTAAGGTCGTTTTCTAGGATTTCTTTTGTTGTGAAAACAAGAAAGAACCCGAACGCAACTTTTGTCTTCGTCGATTGCATAGTATAGAGAATAAGGAAATTTTTTAAGTTTTAATGCTCTAACGCTTTTGTATTGAACTCTAAAAAAAGGATTTAGGGATAAAATTCCGTACACTTTTTGAAGTTGTGTAACGAAATTATTTGGAGCATCAACACTATCAATTGCATAAAAATCTATTGCTTTAACAATTTCACTTTGGGCACGAGGAGAAACAATGATTTTATAAACCATATTTTGCTTTTAGCTCACTAATAGATTCTTCGGCAGAAATATAATCGCTCGCATCTTCTAATAATCTTTCGTCTAAAATGGTTTTCATTTCTTGAGTAAGTTCAAAATCAACTTCTTCCTCAATAGTAATCGTAATAGGTCTTGATTTAAAAGCAACTTTAATCGCTTCTAAAATATCAGTATTAATGTCTTGCGCAGAATCTAAATGATAGGTTGTGTACATATTGCTGTATTATAAATTTTATTACTTTATTTTCTGTTTGATGCTATTTCAAATCTGAAACGAATTTACAAAAAAACATCAATACTGGTTTTGTTTAACTCGTAAACTTCAACGGCAAATGCACTACTTTTTTCGTCTCGAAGAATTCATCTTCAAAAAAATCAGACAAATTATATTCTGTCGCTTTCGGGAAAGCCGCTAATTCTTCGGTTAAATCGCCCCCTTTTAGGTAAAGAATTCCGTTTTTGAGTTCGTGTTTGTTGTTCTTCTTGGTTTTGTCTTTTACCCAAGACACAAAATCGGGCATATTCGTCACAGCTCGACTCACAATAAAATCGAAATCGCCTTTGACCAATTCGGCACGCAATTGTTCCGCTTTTACGTTTTTGAGTTCGAGGGCTTCGGCGACTGCCTGAACTACTTTAATTTTTTTGGCAATAACATCAATCAAATAAAATCGGGTTTCAGGAAAAAGAATCGCTAATGGAATTCCGGGAAATCCTCCGCCAGTGCCCACATCGAGAACATAAGTTCCAGGTTCGAATTTAATGATTTTGGCAATTCCCAAAGAATGTAAAATGTGTTTGGTGTATAATTCGTCGATATCTTTTCGAGAAATAACATTGATTTTAGCATTCCAATCGTGGTATAAAAAATCCAATTTTTCGAATTGCTCCTTTTGAAGTTCAGTCAAATTAGGAAAATATTTAAGAATTTCGTCCATTTTCAAAAATTTTAACAAATGTACATTATTTAGTTCTGAATATTTAACGCAATTTTACATATTGAAAATTTATAATAATTAACTTTGCACAATATTTAAAAAATCTATGAGCGATATCAATCCTACATTTGCTAAGCAAGACAATCTAAAGTTTTTTAGAACGCTCAACTCTCGAGTAAACAACTACTTCAAAGAAAATAATATTGAAAAAACCGGGAACTGGAAATTATATTTAAAAACAGTTATTTTATTTACTGTGTTTTTAGCACCCTACTTTTTAATCATTACCTTAACATCAATGCCTTTTTGGGTGTTTGCACTACTTTCTATTGTTATCGGAATCGGAATGGCCGGAATTGGAATGAACGTGATGCACGATGGAAATCATGGCTCCTACTCCAACAAAAACTGGATCAATAAATTCATGGGCGGAACAATCTATATCTTAGCTGGAAACGTATACAATTGGCAGGTACAACACAATGTTTTACACCACACTTACACTAATATTCCTGGTCACGACGAAGATTTAGATGCAGGTCGTGTTATTCGTTTTACCAAAGAAGCAAAATGGTATAGTTTTCATAGATTCCAACATTATTACTCTGTTTTTTTATACGGCTTGTTGACTTTTAATTGGTGTTTAACCACTGATTTTAAACAAATGAGTGGCTACTTGAAAAGAAATTTGTCCTATGGCAAAGCCAAAAACCCAAAAATTCTTTGGTCAACTTTGGTCATTACAAAAATCATTTATTTTGCAGTTTGGATTGTTATTCCAATGGTTATAGGAGTTTCATGGTGGAAAGTACTTATTGGCTTTTTTGTCATGCATTATACCGCAGGTTTAATATTGAGTATTGTTTTTCAACTAGCACATATTACGGATGAAACCACCAATCCACATCCTAATCAGGAAGGCGAAATCGAATCTACTTGGGCGATACATCAGCTGTTAACCACCGTTAATTTTGCGCCAAAAAACTTTATAGTAAATTGGTATACGGGAGGTTTAAACCATCAAATAGAACATCATTTGTTTCCAAATATCAGCCATGTTCATTACGGTAAAATAGCAAAATTTGTTAAAGAAACAGCAAAAGAATGCAACCTGCCTTATTACGAATACAAAACCATGCGAAGTGCTATAATCGCCCATTTCAAACATCTTAAAGATTTAGGCATAAAACCTGCTTTGCAATAAAAATAAAAGACTTTATAAATCAAAATTTACATTTAATGAACAATTTGCTTTCTGACAGAATTAATAATTTAGCTACTTCACAAACCTTAGCTATGGCTGCATTGGCCAGAGAATTAAAAGCACAAGGAAAAGATATTATCAGTTTAAGTTTGGGCGAACCCGATTTCAACACACCCGATTTCATTAAAGAATCTGCCAAAAAAGCGATTGATGATAATTACAGTACGTATTCGCCAGTCGAAGGATATGCCGATTTGAAAGAAGCGATTTGCCGAAAATTCAAAAGAGACAATGATTTAGATTACACACCTTCTCAAATCGTAGTTTCGTCAGGAGCAAAACAATCTTTGTACAATATCGCACAAGTCATGCTTAACAATGGCGACGAAGTAATTTTACCAGCACCTTATTGGGTTTCTTACTTTGAAATCGTAAAATTATCCGAAGGTGTTCCGGTAGTTGTTCCTACATCTGTAGAATCTGATTTTAAAATCACACCCGAGCAATTAGAAGCTGCCATCACACCAAAAACTAAAATGATGTGGTTCAGTTCTCCTTGTAACCCAAGTGGATCTGTGTATAGCAGAGAAGAATTGACTGCTCTAGCTAAAGTTTTAGAAAAATACCCAAACATATATGTAGTTGCCGACGAAATCTACGAGCACATCAATTTTTCAGGTACATTTTGTAGCATCGGATCGATTCCGGGAATGTTAGAAAAAACCATAACAGTAAACGGATTAGCAAAAGCTTTTGCTATGACAGGATACCGAATAGGGTATATGGGAGCACCAGAATTTATTGCCAAAGCCTGTACAAAAATACAAGGTCAGGTAACCTCGGGAGCCAATTCAGTAGCGCAACGCGCTACCATTACTGCAGTAGATGCTGATCCAAGTGTTTTGAAACACATGGTAGACGCTTTTCACAGCCGTAGAGATTTAGTAGTAGGATTATTAAAAGAAATACCGGGCGTTAAAATTAACGTTCCAGACGGGGCATTTTATGTGTTTCCTGATGTTTCTTCTTTCTTTGGTAAAACCTTAAAAGGAACCGAAATCAAAGATGCGAATGATGTATCGATGTATTTATTAGCTGAGGCTTGTGTAGCGACCGTAACCGGGGACGCTTTTGGTAACCCAAACTGTATTCGTTTTTCTTATGCCACTAGCGACGAATTATTAAAAGAAGCTTTACGCAGAATTAAAGACGCTTTGGCGGGATAGTCCAAAATGGATTTAAAATATTTCATAATGCCTCAAGGAAACTTGAGGCGTTTTTTTTGTTTGCTATTTTGAAAGTGGATACTTTTAAAAGTCATTTGTAAGAAAAAATGAATATATTTGGAAAAATATATAACGAAACAAGACTGGCACCTATCTCCCCGATTCTGGGTAAATATAGGAATGTTTATTGGGTGTGTTTTTGATTTAGTTGCAATTACACCGAAACTTACCGATAAGAAATACATATTTAAAAAACACAAGAAATGAGATATAAGAAATTTTACATTACAGGTTATAGAGGTTTAGCGGACAACACAGAAATTAATATCTCAAAAACCTCAATCTACCCGATAATTGGAAAAAATGAAAGTGGGAAAACTACTAGTTTAGAAGCTATATATTCATTTGATTTTTCCAACGATGATGAAAATAGAGGAAAGCATTTAACTAATATAGAAAATCTATACTCAACAATTGAAAGACCAATTACAATAACAGCTGAAATTGAAATAGATTATGATTTTCAATATGCAGAAGAATTTGAAGAACAAATTTCAATATTCAAATCAGAATTTATAATAACCAATCCAAATATTGAGTTTGAAGTAGGCGAAATAGATACTGAGCAATATAAATACTCAAATTGGAATTTTATAAAAGCGATACAAACATTAGATACTTTAATTTTAAAAAAGGAAGGTATAAGAATTAGTAGAGACTTAAAATCAAAAACTTATGACATTGACTTCTTAACTGATTTAGTTGGAGCAGAATTTTCAAATAGTTTTGGAAAATATTTAGTTCAAAACTTGCCATACACTTTATATTTTGATGATTTTAGAGATAGAATACCTGAAAAGTTATATATAATTGAAGACAAAGAAAATGCTCTATATTCTAAATGGATAGAATATATAAATGAGCTATTTCAAGACACAAAAACTGAATATTCTGTTTTTGCAATTGTTGAGAGGTCAGATAGTATTAGAAGAAGTATAATTAAAGAAGTACAAAAACATTTAAACAAAAAATTAATTGCAGAATGGTCTAAATATCAATTTGAAAGTTCTAATAATATTAAGATACATATTGAATATTTAGACAGCACAGAAGGACCTTATTTGCAATTTAAAATAATTGAGCTGGTTCAAATTGACGGAGTAGAAGAAGAAAGGTTTTTTGATATTTCAGACCGTAGTAAAGGGTTTTATTGGTATTTCAATTTTATGATAAAATTGAATTTCAATCCGAGCAAAAGAGAAAGAGATGATAAGGACACAATATATTTATTAGATGAACCTGGCTCGTATTTACATACATATGCTCTTAATAAACTTGCAGAACAAATTAAAAATTTATCAATAAACAATACCGTTATTTACTGTACACATTCTCATAATCTATTAAATCCAAATTTCATTCCAATAAATTCGATTCGATTAGCAGAAAAAACAGATAAAGGAATTATTATTCTTAAACAACTTGACCATAAAGGAATAATTAGACCAAATAAAAATTCTGCTTATCAATCAATTTATGATGCACTTGAAGTTAGACCACCATTAGTTGAGTATGATTTTGATAACGTAATATTATTAGAGGGAATTTTTGACTACTACTCTTTTAAAATGTTCACAAAAGAGAATTTATCATATTTCCCTTGTACTAGCGCATCCTCTGTTGTAAATCAAATTCCATATATGATTTTTTTAGGAAAGAAATATATTGCAGTTTGGGACAATGATGTTGAGGGTAGAGAACGTGTAAAAAAAGCTACAGAAACATTTGGAGAAGTAGAAGCTACTAAATTTATAACGCTTGACAATCTAAATGATAATAAAAATACAAGGTTAGAAGAGTATTATAATAATGTAGAAATTGAAAAATTCAACTTGGAAGTAAATAAAAAATTACAATCGTTTGAAAAAACTGTATTAGGTATATTTTATGCACCAAACAGATTAGAATTAATAGAAAAATATTTTCCATTAACAGCTTCGAATTTTTTGAAAATGGAACAAAAATTAATCTACAAACTAAAAGAACAATAAACAACTGCCACCAATATGGGCAACTGTTGCACTCCCACTGGTGTACGTCTGTGACGAGTATCTACTTAAATTAGAAAACAAATCACAACGTTTGCAACGCAATTTATACAAACAAAAAAATCCCGTTTTGAGTAATCAAAACGGGATTTATATTTTAATATAAAGATCTATTACGCTAACATCGTCACTGGATTTTCGATATATTGCTTCAAGGTTTGTAAGAACTGAGCTCCCGTTGCGCCATCGATAGTTCGGTGGTCACAAGCTAGAGATAACATCATGGTATTTCCTACCACGATTTGTCCATTTTTTACCACAGGTTTTTCAACAATCGCTCCCACAGAAAGTATTGCAGAATTCGGTTGGTTGATGATAGAGTTGAATTCCGTAATACCAAACATTCCAAGGTTAGAAATCGTGAAAGTACTACCTTCCATTTCGGTTGGTAATAATTTTTTGTTTTTCGCTCTTCCAGCCAAATCTCTTACACTTGTGCCTATTTGAGATAAACTCATACCATCCGTAAACGGTAAAACAGGAACAACTAATCCGTCTTCGACAGCAACTGCAACACCAATATTCACATGATAATTGATGATAATGTTATCCGCAGTCCACTGTGAATTGATTTTAGGATGTTTTTTCAAAGCCAAAGCCGAAGCTTTTATTACCATATCGTTAAAAGACACTTTCGTATCTGGAACGCTATTGATTATCACTCTTGATTTCATGGCTTCGTCCATGGTCACTTCGATTACTAAGTTGTAGTGGGGTGCGGTAAATAAAGATTCTGCTAGTCGTTTCGCAATGATTTTACGCATCTGCGAATTTTTAATCTCCTCTGTAGCAATTTGTCCGGCTGGAACATAAGGTTTTGGAGCAGTAACAGCTTCTGATTTTGTCGAAGTAATTTCTTGAGGCTTGCTATCTGAAGCCTGAGAATTGCTTGTTGGTGTAAAGTTCTCCACATCACTTTTGGTGATTCGTCCGTTTTCGCCAGAACCTTTTACTTGTGTCAATTGAATTCCTTTTTCACCTGCAATTTTCTTTGCCAATGGCGAAGCCAAAACGCGTTGTCCGTCAGCTGGAGTTTCTTGAGCAACTGGAGTTGTTTGTGTAGCTGGAGTGGCTTTTGCTTCTTCAGTTGTAACGGCAGTAGGAGCAGAACCTCCAGCGGTAAAACCACTAGCAATTCCGCTAATATCGGTTCCTGCAGGGCCTATGATTGCTAGTAAGCTATCAATAGCTGCGGATTCTCCCTCTTGAATTCCAATGTATAAAAGCGTTCCTTCGTTGAAAGACTCAAATTCCATAGTGGCTTTATCGGTTTCGATCTCTGCAAGCATATCGCCTTCGGCAACTTTGTCACCTACTTTTTTCAACCAAGTAGCTACAGTTCCTTCGGTCATTGTATCGCTCAAACGGGGCATAGTTACAACGATAACTCCTGCTGGAAGCCCCATCCCAGCCTTCCCCGAAGGGGAAGGTGCCGAAACTGGAATATTGTTTTTAGACTCAGAAATTTCCTCTCCAACAGCTCCCGCTTCAGGGGTTCGGGGGCTAATCAATGCTGAAATATCTTCGCCTTCGTTTCCGATAATGGCAAGTAATGAGTCAATTGCTGCTGTTTCGCCTTCTTGAATGCCAATATATAAAAGCGTTCCTTCATTGAAGGATTCGAATTCCATTGTTGCTTTATCGGTTTCAATTTCGGCAAGCATATCGCCCTCATTGATTTTATCTCCAACTTTTTTTAACCAAGTTGCCACTGTTCCTTCGGTCATGGTGTCGCTCAAACGCGGCATTGTAATAATTGTAGCCATAATAGATTTATAGTTTATGTGGAATAAATGGATAGTTTTCTTGGGCGTACACGACATCGTATAATTGTTGTACTTCTGGATATGGCGACTCTTCGGCAAACTTGACACACTCTTCAACAAGGGATTTTACTCTTTGCTCTATGGCTTCAATTTCTGTTTGAGAAGCGTATTTTTTATCTTTTATTACATCTAAAATTTGAGTAATAGGATCTATTTTTTTGTATTCTTCTACCTCTTCTTTCGAACGGTATAATTGTGCATCCGACATCGAGTGACCTCTATAGCGATACGTTTTCATTTCTAAGAATGTTGGTCCGTCACCTCTTCTCGCTCTATCAATGGCTTCGGTCATGGCTTCGGCAACTTTTACCGGATTCATTCCATCAACTGGACCACATGGCATTTCATATCCTAAACCTAGTTTCCAAATATCAGAATGATTGGCAGTTCGGTCTACAGATGTTCCCATAGCATACCCATTATTTTCTACTATAAAAACTACGGGTAATTTCCAGAGCATTGCCATATTAAAGGCTTCGTGAAGAGAACCTTGTCTTGCAGCTCCATCACCAAAATAGGTCATAGTAACGCCACCTGTGTTGTTGTATTTATCACCAAAAGCCAAACCAGCACCTAATGGTATTTGTCCACCTACGATTCCGTGTCCGCCATAAAAACGGTGTTCTTTCGAGAAAATGTGCATAGAACCTCCCATCCCTTTTGAGGTACCTGTAACTTTTCCCATTAATTCCGCCATTATTCTTCTTGGATCAACACCCATTCCTATTGGCTGTACGTGATTTCTGTAGGCAGTAATCATTTTGTCTTTTGTCAAGTCCATTGCGTGAAGTGCACCCGCTAAAACCGCTTCTTGTCCGTTGTATAAATGCAGAAATCCTCTGATTTTTTGTTGAATGTATAAGGCTGCTAGTTTGTCTTCAAACTTTCTCCAAAGCAGCATATCTTCATACCATTTTAAATAAACTTCTTTTGTAACTTCTTTCATAATTGCTTTACTTAGGTTTTTTTGTTTTCTAACAAAAAAAATGAAAATTGGTTGTATTATTGAATGTGTATAGTTTTTGTTGTGTTTATTATTTAATAATTATGCACAAAACTATTTTTAAAAACGATTTGTGATTTGAAAACACGAAATGCAAAAATAGAACATTTCAAGGAGTTAGTAAAATTTATAATCCATTTTTGGTGTTTTTTTCTTTTGAATATTAATTTCATATCAAAATGATATATTAAACTCAAGTTCCATAAGATTATGTCTTTTTATGCCAAAAACGCATATAAAATAGTCCAAGACAGACAAATAAAAAAAACCTCCAAAAAAGAATCAACTTTTTGGAGGTTGTTTGTGTTTTTAAAGAAAAACAATCAATTACTAATATTCGTCGTATTTATCTCCAAAATTAAAGGAAATAGAGAATCGAAGGGTGTTTTCTAGTGGGTTTCTAACTTTGGAAGCAGAGAATAAATAAGAAACATCGACTTTGATGGCCGTATATGTAAAGCCTGCACCAAGTGAAACGAATTTTCTAGCTCCTTTTAAAGCACTTTCATTAAAATAACCCAATCGCATAGCGAAAGAGTCTTGGTATAAATATTCGGCACCCAGTGAATAGGTAATTTCTTTTATTTCTTCGCTAAATCCATCAGGAGCATCTCCAAATGATTTGAATATTCCAGAAGTCCAGCTTGTGGTGCGATAATTTTCCGCATCCAGAATCGAATCGGCAACATCAACAGTTCCGTCTCCATTAAGATCAACTCCGGAAAACGTTACCCCATCATAAGAAACTTGAGGCGTTGGAACAAGTAATTTATTCAATTCAAGGCTTACGGCTACTTTGCTGTAATCATCTAGTATAAAATCAAAACCAGTACCCAATTTTAAATTAGCTGGAAGAAAATTATTGCTGAATTGGTCATTGTCATAACTTATTTTTGGACCTAGGTTTTGGAGATTAAAACCCGCTCTCCACCTACCATTAAAGGTATTAAATGCAATTTCTTCTGATTGAAAAAAACCTGCTACATCAATAGCAAATGTATTCGCTGCCGAAGCATCTCCAACATCAGTTGCAACTTTTAAATTAGAACTAATAAATCGAGCGGCAACCGACATAGCAAATTTTTCACTCAATTTTAGCGAATAGGAACCGTCTAATGCAAACTCATTTGGTGATACAATTCTAGGAATTTCACTTGGATCCCCCGTTTCACGTAACTCTATATTTCCCAAACCAAAATAGCGAAGACTCGCTGCAAAAGCACTTCTTTCGTTCAATTTATTAAAATAAGAAAACTGACCTAAGGATATATCATTCACTAAATCAGTAAGATAAGGCGTGTAACTTACAGAAAACCCCTGTTTGTCTAGCGCAAAAGCATACTTGGCAGGATTCCATTGTTGCGAAAAGGCATCGGAGGATGTGGCAACCCCTTGGTCTGCTAAACCCGCAGCTCTAGCATCGGAAGCAACCATTAAAAAAGGGACTCCAGTAGTAATAACTCTTTGTTGAGCATTAGCAATTGAAACAAAAACAAGGCAGAGAGATAGTAAAGATATTTTTTTCATTAGTACAAAAATAGTGATGGAACAAATATAGTATTTTATTAAAGTATTACAAGTTTTTCAAATTTTTCAGTTTTCTGGTTAGTCAAATTCGATTTGACGGCGAGTTTATAAACATAAACTCCTTTTCCAATTTTATCACCAAAATCATCTCTTCCGTTCCAAGTAATTTCTTTTGACAGAAAGCCATCGGTTGTAATGATTTGGTTTCGTGTCCAAACTACTTTTCCTGTTATCGTCATCACTTGCACCTGAACCTCTAAGGGTTCATAAGGTCTGTTGTGCGTAAACCAAAACTCAGTATAACTGACAAATGGATTGGGATAATTTAGCACATTGGTTAATGTTATGGTATCATCACCGACCACTATGAATTGGATTTCGGTAATAATTGGATTGTTGTAAACATCCCACGCTTTTAATGTGACTGTGTGCAAGCCCACTTTTAGATTTCTAAACGGAAACCGAAGCGTTCCTTTTGTATAATCATCAAGGTTGGTTTGGTAATAATCATTCAAAACATAAGGATTGCTTTCGTCACCATCCAAAATGGCAACAATATCATGTCCTATTCCGCTAGCGGTATTAATTCCATTTTCATCTTCAAGATTAGCCAGTAAGAACGGAGATTCATTCGTTGTTCCACCCGAAACAAAATTTTCATCGTTCATATATAACTGAACAGTTGGCGGAATATTGTCTGCTACCGCATTTTCATTTACTCCTCCAATTTTTATGTTGGTGTCATAACCCGTTTCGTTTTGAAGTTGTCCTGTTTTTTTGGCATAAAAACTGATTTTGCCATTGGACAAAGGCACTCTTATGTCTCTAGGGACTACAAAACTAAATTCGAATTGCCCATTGGTTATTGAGGCGTTTCCTCTATAAATGGTTTGCCCCAACACATCAAAATTTATTGGAGGACTGTAACCATCATTGTTTAGAGTTGTTTTACTAATGTTTTTGTCAAATATATTGGTAAAGAGTTCGCCGTTATAATTGGTTAGAGGCAAATTATTTTCGTCTGTAATTTCGCCTGTCAATTTCAATTTAGATAATGATTTGAAATCATCAATAGTTTGTGAGACAGGAACGTCATTTACTTTTGTCAATGTAATTTTTGGTTTTGGAATGGCTAACATCAAAGCAGGGTCGCCAATATAAAAAACAACATTAGTAGATGAATTTGGATTAGTATTTTTAGAAATTCTTAAAGCTTCGGCAATAGATGTGTACTCATTTGATCCGTAAGAAAATAAGTTTTTAGCAAATAACACATTAAAATTTTCTGCGCTATATTGTCCTATTTCACGTATGGTTGTAATCATAGAAATAGCTCCTCCCGAAGGATTCCAATAGGTGTATTCTCCAGCTGTCGGTCTCAGAGGATTGTCAAAGCGAGAAAAATCACAAGTAATGGTTATGAATAAAGGATACCTGAATTGATTGCTCATATTTTGTCCGTCTGATTTATCCCAAAGTCGTTCAGCCGAAAGTCCATCCTCACCACCATGTCCCAAATAATTAAAGACTAATGCTCCTTTTTCGAACGCGTTAAATAAATCGGCTTTCGCTTTTGGATAACGAAATCCACCTGCTGAAGATTCTTGATCATAAGAATCTAATAGTATTTTAGTAGCGTTTATAAATGGTTTTTGAGCAGTAACCACATCAGCTAAGATATTTTGATTTGTTTGTAATGATTTATCTGAATCTTCATCTGAATCATCAGCGATAACTACAAAATTATTCCTCCAGTTACCAAACGATTTGATGTCGTGGTATTCAATTACTTTATTGACCATTTCATCTGCCTGATTCACATCTTTAACTAACATTCTGCCTACGGCAATATCGATTCCTCCAAAAAAACCCGAAATATTTCCTTCGTTAGTGTCCATCAATCCATAAAAATCATCCGAGGAATAGGAGGATTCTCCAACGGAATTACTATTAACAGCATGATAAATAGGAACAATATTAGTGTTGTTTATCGTTCGATTTTTGTAATCGAAAGACGCATCTCCAAAAAGATTGATATATTTTATTTTTTTGGAAGGATTTAATGGGTTATCATAAATATATTTGATACAATTTCTAATAGCAGCAATATCTTGTTTGCCAGATGAAAATTCTTGATAAATAGATTCAAGTGTAATTACTTTTACGTTCAAGTTGGAGTACGAACGGTGGAAACTTGCTAGTTTTTCTGCTTGAATGGCAAGAAAACTTGGAGTTATAATGGCATAATCTATAGTGTTGTTATAAAAAGTTCCTTTTAGGTTTTGATTGACTATTTTAGTTTTACTGGTTTTTAAAGGAGTAAAATAATCCGCAACATCAACAGCAATATATTTTCTGAGTTCTCCCAGATTTGCCTTGATTGAAAAGGAAGATTGATTTTGATTCTCAATTTTGGTTACATTGTAAATATCCGTAACATCCCAAACTTGACTAATACCATTTGCATTTGAGATCGTGTAATTTATAATTCCGCTACCCGAAGCCGATAAGTCATATTGAAAATGAAATTGTTTGCCGTATCCTTGAAGTTTTCTTTTGGATGTAAGTCGAATGTAGTCTAAATATCCTTTTGAACCTGGTACACCATTATTGTTATAATTTAGTTTGATTTTGATGTTTTCTGTTGCTGGAATAGTAGTGTTCGTAGGGATTGAAGCCGGGTTAAATTTAATGGATGAGTTTGCTGAAAGTGCTGAAAAATTTATTTTTCCTAGATTTTGATTATTCACAGCTACTTCTAAAAAAGTAGTTATAAAAGCAGCTGCACCACCACTTATAGACAATTTTACAGGAGTTGTTGTATCGATGTTTGGAATGCTAAACGAAAATTCTTGTTCGTCTTCGATTTCGAAAGATTCGCCATACCATTGCCGTCCTAATTTTACAATATTGACAAGATCCAATTCATGAAATTGATAATCATCAAACAATGTTGTGTTTAAAATACTTGTTCCTGAAGGCTGGAGCATAGTTGAAATTCTTTTGCCGTCTTCACCTTGAATTGTTACATAATAATAGGATTTAGTGTCATATAAATTAACATTAGTTTGACTTTCGGCGTTGAAAGTATCGACTCCTTCGGCATAAAAAAGGATATAATCTTCATTGTCAAAAACACCATCACTTTCTCCGATAATTTGAATAGCATTTTCGGCTATGTCCAATGGGTATGCAATGCTATTTGCTAATGGCAACATTCTACCTCCGTTACCGTAAATTTTTATTTTTTTAGGGTCGATTTTCGAAATATCAACACCTAAACTTTGTAGAAAACTTTTGGAAATTTTATAAACCCCAGATTTTTCAACATAAAACTGATACCAATCTCCAGTTGCAAGGACAGAATTGGTGACAACCGCAGTCTTTTTAGTAGTGTTTTGTGAAGCAATTCTGGAGGTATTTCCACTAAGAGAATACGAAAATGATTTTATGCGTTTAAAACCCGTTTCGTCTTTCACTATAGGCGATAACACAAGAAAAAGTTGTTTTTCATCTCTTGAAATATTTATTTTAAGAATTTCGGATGGATTTTTTGGTATATTTTCTAATGCTAAATCGCCAAGTTGCGTAAGGGATACCGATTCATAAATCAGGTTAGAGATTTGAATAGAGTTGCCCTCCACAGAACCTGTTTCGGATAAATTTAAGATATAAGAAATTGATTTTTCAGACGAATTGTAGTTGTAACTTGTGCCAGCAAAAACAGGTACGTTAAATATAGAATTGCCTATTTTCAGCTGTTTTTTTTCAAGCCAATTTATAGTGGCATCTCCTTTGTTTTGCGCAAAAGAAACAGAGATAAAAAGAGTCAGATATAGTACTAGTAATTTTTTCATCGTCATCATAAAACGGCAATAAGTATAAATTATTACAAAATGTAAAATTAAATCTTTGCGATAATAATAAATAATAAATAGTATAAATTTGCGTTTTTTAGCAAGTGTTGTTCTTTTGATGACACACAAAAATCGATATTATTCAAAAATGTTGTTGCAGTTTAACGGTTAATTATTATCTTGCACCATCTAAATTATTATCTACCAAAGAGTATGAAAGTAAATAAAATTATGACCTTACGATTCATTTTATCAATCTTATTGATTTTAGGGTTTGCTAGTTGTAGTAAAAAGTCGAGTACACAAAGTGGTTCTAGAGCTACAGGCTGGAAAGTAGACGGCAAAAAGGCAAATGCTAATGGTAAACAAACACCTGGTCCGGGATTAATTTTTGTAGAAGGAGGAACTTTTACAATGGGAAAAGTCGAAGACGATGTTTTGCATGATTGGAATAACACTCCAACGCAACAGCATGTTCAATCTTTTTATATGGATGAAACAGAGGTAACCAACTTTATGTATCTAGAGTATTTAGATTGGGTAAAAAAAGTGTTTCCTCCAACCGAAGAAAATTACAAAAATATTTATGAAGGAGCCTCTCCAGATACTCTTGTTTGGAGAAATCGATTGGGTTACAATGAAACAATGACCAATAATTACTTGAGACATCCAGCTTATGCCAGTTATCCGGTTGTGGGAGTCAATTGGGTTCAGGCAACTGAATTTAGTAAATGGAGAACAGAAAGGGTAAATGAAGCCCTATTAGAAAAAGGAGGCTATGCTAAAAAAAATGCTAAGACTGATAATGTTGATGCCGAAAGTATATTTAATACAGAAACCTATCTTGCTACGCCATCTTTAGCCTATGGAGCAAAAAATGAGGAGAATGCTTTAAAAAGACCGAAAGGGAGGCAGGCTATTTCTAGTAAAAATGCCAAAGCAACTCCAACTACTCAAACAGGACTTTATGCAACTAGGTCTTCAGGAATTGTTTTACCAGAATATAGACTTCCAACAGAAGCGGAGTGGGAATATGCAGCTGCTGCAGATGTAGGACAAAGAGAATATAACATTTATAAAGGGCAGAAAAAATACCCCTGGTCTGGAAGTTACACTCGTTCAGGAAAAAGACAAAGTAAAGGCGATCAGTTAGCCAATTTCAAACAAGGAAATGGAGATTATGGTGGTATTGCAGGTTGGTCTGATGATGGAGCCGATATCACGCAATCCGTTAAGTTTTATCCAGCAAATGATTTTGGATTATATGATATGGCCGGTAATGTAGCCGAGTGGGTTGCCGATGTTTACAGACCAATTGTAGATAACGAAGCCAATGATTTTAACTATTTTAGAGGAAATCAATACACTAAAAATAAAATAGGAAAAGACGGTAAAATAGAAGTGGTTACCAAAGACAATATTAAATATGATACTTTGAGTAACGGAAAAATCATAGCCAGAAACTATCCTGGTCAAATTGTCCAGGTTCCAGTTGATGAAAAAGAAACCTATCTAAGACAAAATTTTGATAAAAGTGATAATGTGAACTATCGAGATGGGGATAAATTATCTTCGAAGTATTTCAATTTTAACGAATCAGAATCAGAATCTAAAAACGAAAAAGACGAGTTTAAAATGTACAACTCCCCTAAACATAATATTACAACAGACAGTTTAGGAAATATGGTTAGGAAATTTGACAAATCTAATAAACGAACCACTTTGATAAATGATAATGTGCGAGTTTACAAAGGCGGTTCTTGGAGAGACAGATCCTATTGGTTAGACCCGGCTCAGCGACGCTACTTGCCACAAGATGTAGCCACTGATTACATCGGATTTAGATGCGCGATGTCTAAAGTGGGTCCAAAATTCGAAAAAAGAAAATCGGCTAGAAATTAAATTTATATACAATACTAACAAAAGCCCTTTTTAGGGCTTTTGTTTTTTAAATCATTTTCTATGGACATCCCAAGTATTCATACTTTATTTTTGAAATGCAATTCCGTTTCAATTGATACTCGAAAAATTGAACCCAATTCTTTATTTATTGCTCTTAAAGGAGAAAACTTTGACGCCAATACATTTGCAAAAGAAGCACTTTCAAAAGGGGCAGCCTATGTTATCATTGATAATCAGGATTACTATATTGATCAAAGAACTATTCTTGTCGAGGATAGTTTAATTGCTTTGCAGGAATTAGCAAAATTTCACAGAAATTATCTAAAACTACCCATCATTGCATTAACTGGAAGTAATGGAAAAACCACCACAAAAGAGCTCATAAATGTAGTTCTTTCAAAAAAGTTTAAGACTAAAGCAACTATCGGAAACTTAAACAATCATATTGGCGTTCCCTTGACTTTATTGTCATTTAATACAGAAACTGAAATAGGAATTGTAGAAATGGGAGCCAATCATAAAAAAGAGATAGCTTTTCTTTGCGAATTAGCAACTCCTGATTTTGGTTACATCACTAATTTTGGGAAGGCGCATTTAGAAGGCTTTGGTGGTCTAGAAGGTGTTATTGAAGGCAAAAGCGAAATGTATCACTATATTTCAGCAAATGATAAGCTTACGTTCATTAATAACGATGATCCAATTCAAGTGGAGAAATCTAAACAATTAAATCGTTACTCATTTGGTATTAATGATACTAATGCCAATGTATCTATTTCTAAAATTGAAGCGAATCCTTTTGTAACAATTAGTCATTTAGGTCTTGAAATTAAAACCCAATTAATAGGGCTTTACAATGCTAATAATGTCAATGCCGCACTCACAATTGGAAATTATTTTGGAGTCGATGTAAAGGATATAAAAGAGGCTTTAGAGTCTTATATTCCTGAGAATAACAGATCTCAGCTTATTACTAAGGGAACAAACCATATTATTTTAGATGCATACAATGCTAATCCTAGCAGTATGAGTGTAGCCATCGAAAATTTTATGCAATTAGACCAATCCTATAAAATAATGATATTAGGCGATATGTTTGAATTAGGTTCTGAAAGTTTTCAAGAACATAAGGCAATTGTAGATTTGATTGGAGATCAAATAGTTTGTTATTTTGTAGGACATGAATTTTATACCAACAAAATCAATAAAAAAGGGTTTGTATTTCATGAAACTTTTGAAACCTTAGCCAGCGACTTAAAAGAAATAGAAGTCAAAAATGCAACACTATTAATTAAAGGTTCTAGAGGAATGGCTCTGGAGAGAGTGTTGGATTATTTATAAAAGTATCCTTATTGCAATGCATAAAAAAGGAAAACGTCTCGATTTCTCAAGACGTTTTCCTTTTTTTGCTAACTTCTAACTATTTTTGCTTTTTCATTTCAGTTTCTATCATATCATAGAACTCATCAATTTTTGGTAAAACAACAATACGTGTTCTTCTGTTTTTTGATTTATTTGCGGCTGAGTCATTCGGAACCAATGGAATAAATGAGCTTCTACCTGCTGCAATTAATTGTGCTGGATTAACCCCTAAATCTTTTGTCAAAACCCTAATGATTGCAGTAGAACGTTTTACACTTAAATCCCAATTGTCTATTAAAATTTCATTAGGTCTAAATGAATCATCATCAGTATGACCTTCGACCATACACTCGAATGTTGGTTTGTCATTAACGACTTTGGCTACTTTGGCTAAAACACCTTTGGCTTTATCGGTTACATCATAACTACCACTTTTGAATAATAATTTATCGGCGATAGAAATAAACACCACTCCTTTCTCTACATTGATTTCAATATCTGGGTCAGAAAAACCTACAGAAGCTTTTAAACTGGTAACTACAGCAAGAGTTACACTGTCTTTTTTGGTCAAAGCATCTTGCATTCTGGTAATTTTCAAATCTTTTTCTTTAATAGACTCCAACGCTTTTTCAATATTTTCAGCACTTTTAGTCGATAATATTGCCATGTCTTTTGAAGTGTTGGCCAAAGTTTGATTGTAGTCTTTTAAACCTGCAACGGTAGCTGCTAATCCTGCTTTTTCTTCTAAACAAGAGTTCAATTTTACAGTACATGAATTTAATAAATCTTGAGTTTCTTTATTTTTAGCCTCTAAGCTAGCGTATTTTTTTTTGGTAACACAAGAACTCAAAAGGACTAATACCGATAATGCAACGACAATTTTTTTCATAAAGTTTAAAATTTTAATTAAGGTTATTGGTAAATGATTACGTTTATTTAGTACTGTCAAATATACTACTAAATAGTTTTATATTATTAATGAAGTATAAATAAACGATGCTTTTTGTTTTATAGTATTTTTGATTTTGAAATGGACTCCTTTTTTTATAATGAAGTCCAAAAAGGCTATAAAATTCAAAATGTGCTTTTAAAATAGCCCAAGCGTGTTTTGGTTTTCCGTGAATCAAAAACTGTATTCCAGCTAGTCCGTCTAAAATAAGGCGAACAAAAATAACAGAAAACAACTTGTTTTGAGGTACGTTTTTGGTCAACATCAACAAGGAATTTCTAAAATTTAATTTTGTTTTTTTTGGGTTTGCTTTATCTAGCGTAGCGCCACCGACATGAAAAACTACTGATTGTGAATTGTATTTAATTTGATAACCCTTGTTTTGAACCCTCCAGCACAAATCAATCTCTTCTTGATGGGCAAAAAAATCAGCGTCAAAACCTTTTAATTGGTTGTAAACCGAACTTTGGATAAAGAAACATGCTCCCGAAGCCCAAAATATTTCGCAATCATCATCATATTGTCCCTTGTCTTTTTCTAGGGTATCAAACAGTCGACCCCGACAAAAGGGATATCCATATTGATCTATAAAACCTCCAGCCGCTCCAGCATATTCAAAATATTCTTTGCGTTTGTAATCTAAAATTTTGGGCTGAATAACAGCGGTGTTGGGTTCGTTTTCAAAAGTTGCAATGATGGGTTTTAACCAATTTTCGGTCACTTCAATATCCGAATTTACCAAAGCATATATTTCAGCATCAATACCTACTAAAGCTTCGTTATAGCCTTGAGCAAAACCAAAATTACTTTTGTTTTGAATGATTTTGACTGCTGGAAAATGCTTTTTTAAAAATGAAATCGAATCATCTGTCGAAGCATTGTCGGCAACATAAATGTCGGCTTCGGTAGAATATTTTACAACAGAAGGCAGGAACTGTTCTAATAATTTCGCTCCATTCCAGTTGAGTATGACAACGGCTATTTTTTTCAAAGATGTTTTGTTTTAAATTGAAAATTTCTAATTATTCCCACCAATTTTTATTTGGTTTATTAGATTTGTTATAAATGATTGCGTTATTAGGTATTTTGTGTTTTAACGCAATATCGAGCCATCCATTTTTTATATAAATTTGATTTACATTGAATTCGCCAACACCAACATCAAAACTACAATTGATATTTGGAACTCTGAAATCAGCCCAATTGCAAATCTTTTCCGTTTCAGAGCCATACATTTTCCAAACACCAACAAATGAATTGTTAAAATAGGAATCGGAATTTGAATTTATATTATCATATTGGATTAAATTATTTTTATCTAAAAACCATTTTGATTTTAGCTCTCCTGAAAATAGTCCAGTGTGTTTTTGATTTTTATTTTCAAAAAACTCATATTTTGCAGTTATTAAACCTTGCGTTTTAATCCCGCTATTTTTAAATTCTTCATCAACCCCAAATTGAGTTCTCTCTATTTTTTGAATTTTAAGGATTGATATTTTGCCCAGAAATTCACAAATATTTTCTCTGGTATTTGATTTTCCATATACAAAATATTCTTTGGGATTGTTTTCGTTTTTTATTACAGATAAAAATTTGATTCTAATTCTTAGGTAATCATTACCAATTATTCCATAAATAAATTCATTACTTGTTTCTGTCCATAAAGAAGAAAAATCATTATTCAAGAAAAAATTAATTTCATTTTTCTCATTTTTTTTTCCTCATTTAAAATGTCATTGTGACAAATATTTTGTGAAAAACTAAAAAATGAATGTATAACAAATAATATCAAAATTATATTTTTCATATTTTTCTAAATTTTGGATTCAATTTTCTTTAGTCTTTTATCGTAATTTGGTAACTCTTGTAAAAACTCATATTTCTCATTTTCTAAATCGATTTGGCAATAATAGTGATTGTGTCCATTGGTTACCATCAAATATTGGGCTTTCAAAGTCATATTGTAACGTGCAATTTGGTCAAAAGTAGCTTGAGATGTTTTTATTTCGTGGGCTTTACATTCTACCAAAACAAAAATAGAACCATCTGGATTGAAAACAACAATGTCGTATCTTTTTCGCAATCCGTTGACGTTCAAAACTTTTTCGACATTAATTAGTGATTTTGGGTATTTTTTTTCTGTCATCAAAAACTGAATTACATGCTGGCGAACCCATTCTTCGGGAGTGAGAATGATATATTTTTTCCTGATTTCATCAAAAATAGACACTTTATTTTCGCTATTTTTGAATCGAAATAGATAGGAAGGAAAATTAAGTTTTTGCATAAGGCAAAAATATAAAATAAGTTTAATGTTTAAGGTTTAAGATTTCAAGTTATTGGAATAAACAACCTAAACTTTAAACTTTAAACAAAAAATAATGGATGAAGTTTTAAAAATAGTTAACGACATTAAATCGGGCAACATCAAACCTATCTATTTTTTGATGGGAGAAGAATCCTATTTTATCGATAAATTGGCTGATTATATAGAGCAAAATCTTTTGTCGGAAGACGAAAAAGGTTTTAATCAAACCGTGCTTTACGGTCGTGATGTAACCATTGAAGATATTGTATCTACTGCAAAACGCTATCCGATGATGGCAGAGCGTCAGGTAGTGATTGTAAAGGAAGCTCAGGATTTGTCACGAACTATTGATAAACTGGAAAGCTATGTTGATCATCCGATGCAAACTACCGTTTTGGTTTTTTGTTACAAATACAAAACGCTAGACAAACGCAAAAAAATGACTAAATCTCTGGATAAAGTGGGAGTCGTTTTTGAAAGTAAAAAATTGTATGAGAACCAAGTTGGCGATTGGATTAAGCGAGTCTTGTCAGGCAAAAATTACACTATCGAACCTAAAGCAAATGCGATGCTCGTAGAGTTTCTGGGTGCTGATTTGAGCAAAATTAATAACGAACTCGAAAAGTTGCAGATTATATTGCCAAAAGGCAGTACGATTACACCAAAACATATTGAAGAAAATATAGGTTTCAGTAAAGATTTTAATAATTTCGAATTGTTGAATGCCTTAGGTTCTAGGAATCAATTGAAAGCCTATCAAATTGCACAGTATTTTTCGGATAATCAAAAGGCAAATCCACTTGTAGTAACCACTGCAACGGTTTTTGGTTTTTTTGTCAAGATTTTGAAATACCATGGTTTGAAGGATAGAAATCCAAAAAATGTAGCTTCAGCTCTTGGAGTTAGTCCTTATTTTCTGAAAGACTATGATGTGGCTTTAAAAAATTATCCCATGCGAAAAGTGAGTCAAATCGTGACTACATTACGAGAATTAGACATCAAAAGTAAAGGTGTTGGAGCGAATGCTTTAGCCACTTCGGATTTGCTGAAGGAAATGCTTTTTAAAATATTTAATTAACCCGTTGGGTGTTAATTTTTTTTTAAACGCATAGAAACATAGCTAATGATGAATATATTTAGTCGTTTCACTTATTTTAAGAATTCATAGTCTATGAGGAAGCCAAGTATTGGGTCTATCTCAATCTTTTTTCTATGTTTCTATGCGTTTCAATTTTTATTTATAATAATTTAGAAATTGTAGCCAAAGGGTCAGTTAAAAGATTTACTCTATCTTCTTTCCAAAATCCTTTGGAAAAATCAAAAATCTCGACAAAATTAATCCTGGAATGGTGGCTAGAAAAACCCAAATAAAGAAATTAGCATAGCCTAAATAATCCTGAATAAAACCACTTGCCATACCCGGAAGCATCATTCCTAATGCCATAAAACCTGTAGCGATAGAATAGTGGGAAGTTTTCGATTCGCCCTCGGCAACATAAATTAAATACATCATAAAAGCGGCAAAACCAAAACCGTAGCCAAATTGTTCAGCAATTACTGTTGCATAAATATAATAAACTGATGTAGGGTGAAAATACGACAATAAAATAAATCCAATAATGGGCAAATGCATCATCAAAATCATAGGCAACATCCATTTGGTCAGACCTTGTTTCGAGATGGCAATTCCGCCTAATATCCCGCCGATAACAAGCGCCAAAACACCAAAGGTTCCGTAAATAACTCCAACATCTTCGGTGGTTAAACCCATTCCGCCAACCGCTTTGTCATCGACTAAAAAAGGCGTAAGCATTTTTAAAAGTTGCGATTCGCCCAAACGAAACAATAAGATAAATGCCAATACCAAACCAATTTGTTTCTTTTGGAAAAAAGTAGCAAACACGGCTCCAAAACTAGCTTTTGGAGTGTTCTCGGATTCGGAAATTAGAGTATTTGTTTCTGTTTTTGGAGTCGAAAAATAATTATATATCGTTATAACGGCCATTATCAAACCAACAATTACCATCGTGTACGACCAAGCCTTGGTTTGACTCCCGTATTTTTGTTCCAGAAAACCAGCAATTATTACTATTAATCCATTACCCGTCAGCATCGATAAACGGTAAAAAGTACTGCGAATTCCCAGAAAAAAAGACTGTTGTTCTTTGGCTAAAGCCAACATATAAAAGCCATCACTCGCCACATCATTCGAAGCCGAAGCAAATGCGGCAACCCAAAAAACTGCCAAACTCAAGACAAAGAAATTACTCATCGGAATGGTTAGTCCAACGATTAAAAAAGCTATCGAAATGATGAATTGCATCGCAAGAAACCATTTTCTCTTGGTAGCATACAAATCGATAAACGGGCTCCACAACGGTTTTAGCACCCAAGGCAAATACAATAAACTGGTGTAGACTCCAATGTCTTCATTGCTGATGCCTAAATTTTTATACATCAGCACCGAAACCGAAATGATAATGGCATACGGTAAACCAGATGCGAAGTTTAAAACGGGTATCCAATACCAAGGGCTGTTATTTGTTTTCATTTATTTAATTTCTTTTGATAAGTCAATAAGGGTTGCGCTACTTTCGTTGCCATAAAAATCGATAAAAGTGATTGCTAAGGCTCCAACACCTTCGAATTTATCTGTTGCTAATGTAATACTAATCGAATCTTTTTTCTCTATAAAAGCTATTTTATCCATAATTTGACTCGGATTGTCCAGATCAATTTTAGCTTTATTTTTTGCACCATAAATCATAACATAGCGTATTTTGCTGATCAACGGATAGTTGATTTTGAACTCATAATTTGTTGTGCCTTTTGTGAAAGAAACGATAGTAGGTTTGTCTACTACAATTTGCATCGAACTCGGAACAGGGTAGGGAAGTGCAGGGTATTTGTACTGTTTTTCTGTTAGAATTTGTGTGACATCTGGGTTGGTATTTACAAATCCTTTGGCACTAAAAAAAGCATTTCCCTGTACATTTTTATAGGTTCTTGTCAAGTCAATTTGGTTTGGAATTTCCATTGGATCATTCCATTTTTTGTCTGAATCCGTTCTGATTTTATACGTGCTATTGCCAATATAAAGGTTGGAATTTGTCGTGTTTTCCGCCCACCATTTCAGTAATTTCGAGTAGGAAGCTTTGGGATGTTCGATGCTCCAATACAATTGTGGCAACATGTAATCTATGTATTTTCCTTCCATCCAAGCCAATGGATCGGCATATAAATCATCATAGTTGGTTTGACCCGATTCCGTATCAGAACCTTTTGGGTCAACCGATTTATTGCGCCAAACACCAAAAGGGCTAATGCCAAATTGTACCCAAGGTTTAATTTTTTTTATCGAAAAATAAATATTTTTCACAAACGAATTCACATTCGAACGCCTCCAATCGGCTAGCGAAAGTCCATTACCATATTTCTTGAATGAAATAGTATCATTAAATTCTTTTCCTTTTACTTTATACGGATAAAAATAATCATCAAAATGGATAGCGTCGATGTCGTAATTTTTAACAACTTCTTCAACAATGGTGGTTAAATGGATTTGAACTTCCGGCAAACCGGGGTTGTAATAATATTTTTCTTTTCCTTTTTCACCATATTTTATCATCCACTTTCTGTATTTATTATAATCGTGATGGGGACTTAAAGTTTCAACTTTAGTATCGAAAGTAGCTCTGTAAGGATTCAGCCAAGCGTGAAACTCGAAGCCTCGAGCGTGAGTTTCGGAAATCATCCATTCTAAAATATCAAAATTATCTTTTGGTGCTTGTCCTTCTTTCCCAGTTAAATACCGAGACCAAGGGGCAAATTTAGTAGGATAAAAAGCATCACCAACACTACGAATTTGAACAATTACCGCATTGTAATTTAGTTTTTTGTAAGTGTCTAAAATTTCGATAAAATCTACTTTTTCTTTTTCTAAATTGTCCGAACTGCTTTTTGGCCAGTCGATATTTACCACAGTTGCAATCCAAACGGCTCTGAATTCATTTTTTGGGTAGCTTTCTTTTTGTTGCGCATTTGCATTCAAAAAAGGAAGTAAAAACAGGAAAAGGGTAGCTTTTAGATACTTGTATTGTTTCATTATGTTGTAATTATAAGAATTCAAAAATAGGTTTTTTAGTGAAGTATATTAGCATAAAAAATATTTTTTATACAAAATAAATGGCTACTTGTCACTCCGTAGGAGTCGCAACTTACGAGAGTAGTGACGCTTTACAGCGTGACAAAAGGAGTCTTAAGATTTTTGGTATAAGGTGTGATTCGTTAAATTTGCGCCAAAAAGCGACAATCATAAGCTATTCGATTTGGCAACGCTACCGTCAAATTCTGACCAATTTCTTTAAAACAGTTGCAAAAAAAATATTTGATTTAACAAATATCGCAACACTATCTTTTATATTTGTGAATTATATATTTTATCTATGCCAACCCAAATTCAGCTGCAGCAATTGTCAAAATCCTTAGAAGGAACACTTCTATTTGATGAACTCAATAAAACTATTTATTCTACCGATGCTTCGGTGTATAAAATGCGTCCTATTGCGGTTGCAATACCCAAAACGGTACAGGATATTAGAACTTTAATTGAGTTTGCCAACGAAAACAAAATTTCATTAACTCCGAGAACTGCGGGAACTTCATTGGCCGGGCAAACTGTTGGTAGCGGAATTATAGTTGACGTTTCTAAGCATTTTAACAAAATTATTTCGGTTGATACCATCCGCAAAACGGTAACGGTGCAACCGGGTGTTATTCGCGATGAATTGAATTTATTCTTGAAACCACACGGATTATTTTTCGGCCCTAATACTTCCACTTCAAATCGGTGTATGATGGGCGGCATGGTGGGTAACAATTCATCTGGTACAACCTCAATTCGTTACGGTGTTACACGTGATAAAATAGTCGAAATCAAAGCCATTTTGAGCGATGGTTCTTCTGTAGAATTTAACGAACTCTCGTCAGCTGATTTTATCGAAAAAACCAAAGGCGATTCGCTCGAAAATTCGATTTACAAAACCATTTACGAGGAACTTTCCGATACAGCAACTCAAAAAGAAATTGTAGCCGAATTTCCAAAACCCGAAATCCACCGAAGGAACACAGGTTATGCTGTTGATTTATTATTAAAATCGGACTTATTTTCGGGTACAGAACCTACCGTAAATTTAGGAAAATTACTTTGCGGAAGCGAAGGAACACTAGCTTTTACTACAGAAATCACTTTAAAAGTTGATGATTTGCCACCCTTAAATAATGTTATGGTAGTTGCCCATTTTCATACGATTCAAGAGAGTTTAGAATCGGTTTTAACCGCCATGAGACATCATTTGTACACCTGCGAAATGATGGACGATACGATTTTGGATTGCACCAAAAACAATCGGGAACAAGCCAAAAACCGACTTTTTATACAAGGAAATCCAAAAGCAATAATGATGTTCGAAGTGGCTTCGGATTCTAAAGAAGATGCCGAAGATCAAGCCAATAGCTTAATTGAAGATTTGCAGAAAAATAATTTTGGTTATGCTTTAATCAAATTATACGGCGACGATATTGACAAAATTATAGAACTCCGCAAAGCTGGACTTGGACTTTTGGGAAGCATTGTTGGCGACAATAAAGCCGCCGATTCTATCGAAGACACCGCAGTAGAATTGAGTGATTTGCCTAATTATATTGCCGAATTTGCTGCCATGATGAAAAAATATGGACAAGATGCTATTTATTATGCTCATGCTGGAGCTGGGGAAATTCACTTGCGTCCGGTATTGAATTTAAAGAAAACCGAAGATTTAAAACTATTTAGAACCATAGCCACCGAAGTGGCAATTTTGGTAAAAAAATATAGAGGATCGCTCAGTGGTGAACACGGAGATGGAATCGTTCGGGGCGAATTTATTCCGTTTATGATTGGGGATAAAAATTATGAATTATTAAAAAGAATTAAATCTGCCTTTGATCCGAATTCGGTTTTGAATATCGGTAAAATAGTTAATGCTCCAAAAATGGATGAGAATCATCGAGTAATTTCGGGCAGGATAGAGCCAGAAATACAAACGATTCAGGATTTTTCGGACAGCATGGGGATTTTGCGTGCTGCCGAAAAGTGCAATGGTTCTGGCGATTGCAGAAAATTACCTTCGGCGGGAGGAACAATGTGTCCGAGTTATCGCGCCACAAAAAACGAGAAAGATACGACTCGGGCTAGAGCCAATGCGCTACGAGAATATTTGACCAATTCGGAAAAAGACAATAAATTCAATCATCAAGAATTGTATGAAGTCTTCGAATTGTGTGTGAGTTGCAAGGCTTGTGCTAGCGAATGTCCAAGTAATGTGGATGTTTCGGCTTTGAAATCTGAGTTTTTATACCAATACCAAAAAACAAATGGGTTTTCTGTTCGAAATAAAATTTTTGCAAATAATGCGAAACTGAATCAATTAGGAAGTCTTTTTCCGAGTATGACTAATTTTGTTTTGAATCAGAGTTTTGTCAAAAAAAGTATGGGAATTGCTCCAGAAAGAGAAGTGCCGCATTTAGCCAAAACTACTTTTAGAAAATGGTATCAAAAAAACCGCATTCAGACTGATAAGACTGATAAAAAAGTCTATTTGTTTTGCGATGAATTTACCAATTATTATGATGTTTCGGTAGGAATAGACGCTTTTGAATTGTTGACCAAATTGGGCTATGAAGTTCTCGTAATCGAGCACGAAGAAAGCGGCAGAGCTTTTATTTCTAAAGGATTTCTCGAAGAAGCACAAGCTGTAGCTAATAAAAACGTGGCTATTTTTAAGGATTTAATTTCCGAAAATGTTGCATTAATTGGAATCGAACCATCGGCGATATTGACTTTTAGAGATGAATACCTTCGATTAGCGAAAGACAAAGTAAGTGTAGCGCAAATCGCAAAAAATACCTTTACCATCGAGGAATTTTTTAAAAATGAAATTACAAATGGGAATATTCATTCGGGACAATTTTCTGATGAAAATAAAACGATTAAAATTCACGGACATTGCCATCAAAAAGCGTTGGGTTCTATTGAAGCCACTTTTGCTATGTTGAATTTGCCTAAAAACAACACTGTAACCATATACAATTCAGGTTGTTGTGGTATGGCTGGTTCGTTTGGATATGAAAAAGAGCATTTTGATATTAGCATGCAAATGGGCGAGGATACGCTATTTCCTAAAATACGTGCTACTGATGTTGAAACTCTAATTGCTGCTGCAGGAACAAGTTGTCGTCATCAAATTTTTGATGGAACGAATAGAAAAGCGTTACATCCTGTGACAATTTTGAAATCGTGTTTGAAATAATAATGGGATTAAATTAGCATTAATTGAAATTGTTTTATAAGTTTAAAAATCTTTTATAAAATAGCATTATGAAAATCACTACTATATTTAGAAAAAAATCTATTCAAGACACTGTAATTCAAGGAGGCGATGGCGAGCATGTTTCTTTAAATAAAGTGCTAACTGTAAGGGATTTGACTTTTTTTGGAATTGCAGCAATAATTGGTGGGGGCACCTTTAGCGCTATCGGAAATGCCTGTTTTTCTGGAGGACCAGGAGTGGTGATTTTATATATTATTTGCGCTATTGCTTGTGGATTTACTGCCATGTGTTATGCCGAATTTGCCTCTCGAGTACCCGTTTCAGGAAGTGCCTATACGTATGCTTATGTTTCTTTTGGGGAGTTGTTCGCTTGGATTATTGGCTGGGCTTTGATTATGGAATATTCTATCGGAAACATCTATATTGCGTTTTCGTGGAGTGGTTACTTTACAAATTTGCTAGAAACTTTTAATATCCATTTGCCCGATTGGCTCACTATCAATTACCAATCGGCACATTCGACTTTTTTAGAAAATAAAGCTGGCGAAGGCTTCAAAGCTTGGCAAAATGCACCTGTAATTGGGGGACTAAAAATTATTTTTGATTTGCCAGCCGTGCTAATTAATGTTTTAATTACATACTTGGTATACAAAGGAACCAAAGAATCCAAAAACATTAGTAATATTATGGTTACTATAAAATTGCTTATCATTGTTTTGATAGTTATTGTGGGTATTTCATATATCGATATTGAAAATTGGACTCCGTTTATGCCTAATGGTTTCAAAGGAGTTATGGGCGGAGTATCAGCTGTATTCTTCGCTTATATTGGTTTTGATGCCGTTTCGACTTTGGCAGAAGAGAGTAAAAATCCGCAACGTGATTTGCCTCGTGGAATGATTTATTCCTTACTAATTTGTACCATTGTTTACATCATATTAGCATTAATAATCACTGGAATGGTTTCTTATACTTTGTTAGGCGTTAGTGATCCACTAGCTGAAATTTTTGCTTTGAAAGGAGTAAAATGGATGTTGTTTATTGTTTCTATCGCAGCAGTTGTGGCTATGACAAGCGTTATGCTGGTTTTTCAAATGGGGCAACCTAGAATTTGGATGACCATGAGTCGTGATGGATTGATGCCGAAGCGATTTTCTAAAATACATCCAAAATATAAAACACCCGGATTTGCTACAATTATTACAGGATTGGTGGTTGGACTTCCAATATTTTTTACAGACGAAAACTTTGTTTTAGACTTTACTAGTATCGGAACCTTGTTTGCATTTGTATTGGTTTGTGGTGGCGTTTTACTACTGTCGCCTCAAAGCGAAGCCGAAATTGCAGAGCGTGAGACGAAGGGAAAATTCAAAATACCGTATATCAATTCGAAATATATTTTTCCAGCAATGATAATCGGTTCTGCGGTATTGATACATTATTTGCTTCCAACATTTTTCAGCACTACGTTTGATTTCTCCGAAGAAAAAGTTGCCGAAAATATAACTATGGTTATTTTCTTTATTCTTTGCCTTGTAATGGCAGTGTTATCTTTTGTAAAAAACCTGTCTTTAATTCCATTGTTGGGTTTAATTTCTTGTTGTTATTTACTAACAGGTATGGCGGTTTCTAACTGGAAATGGTTTGGAATTTGGTTAATAATTGGTTTAGTGTTTTATTTTTGTTTTGGGTATAAAAACAGTAAACTGAATATTCGTAAAGTGTAAATTGGGTCTAAATTAAAAATAATGGAAAAACTAGAAAAAGGAAGTCCTAAATTACTAAACGCATGGGCTTTTTATGATTGGGCAAATTCAGTTTACACATTAACAATAGCTTCGGCAGTTTTTCCCATTTTTTATGATGCTTTGTTTTCAGATCGGAATCATTATATAGAAGTTTTTGGTCTAAATCTGAAAAATTCTGCCCTGATTAGTTTTGTGACTGCCACAGCATTTTTGATAGTTGCTTTTTGTTCTCCTATTCTTTCAGGAGTGGCTGATTACATAGGGAATAAAAAGTCATTTATGAAGTTCTTCTGTTATTTAGGTTCATTTTCTTGTATGGGTTTGTATTGGTTTGATTTAGACAATATTTATGTTGGATTATTGTTTTATTTATTGGGACTTATTGGCTATTGGGGAAGTTTAGTTTTTTATAATTCCTACCTTCCAGACATTGCTTTTCCAGAGCAACAAGATAAAATTAGCGCTAAGGGATTTTCTTTTGGATATATTGGAAGCGTTCTTTTATTGATTATCAATTTGGGGATGATAATGAAACCCGCTTTTTTTGGAATTACAGGTTCAGAAGGAGAAGCAGCAATGAAAGCCATGCGGTATTCCTTTGTGATGGTTGGAATTTGGTGGATTTTATTCAGTCAATATTCGTATTATTATTTACCAAACGGAAATTCAAAAGGTTCTCAAAAAGTATCAAATCACGTTCTATTTAACGGTTTCAAAGAACTTAAAAAAGTTTGGGTTTTACTCAAACAAAATATTCCATTAAAAAGGTATTTAGGTAGTTTTTTTGTGTCTAGTATGGCCGTTCAAACCGTTATGTTGGTGGCGACTTATTTTGGAGCACAAGAAATTGCTTGGTCATCCAAAAGTGAGGGAACAATTGGGTTGATAATTTGTATTTTATTGATACAGTTTTTAGCAATTGCAGGTTCGCAATTCACGGCTAAATTATCCTCGAAATACGGAAATATTAAAACCCTAATTTTCATTAACAGTTTTTGGGTAATCCTTTGTGCTGGTGCTTATTTCATTGTTTTACCATTTCAATTTTATGCTATGGCGGCATTTGTTGGTTTAGTAATGGGGGGAATTCAGTCTTTGTCACGTTCTACCTATTCAAAATTATTACCTGAAACAGAGGATACAGCTTCTTTTTTTAGTTTTTATGATGTTGCCGAAAAAATTGGAATTGTAATTGGAATGTGTATTTATGG
Source organism: Flavobacterium sp. (assembly GCA_043770135.1). Classification (GTDB taxonomy): domain Bacteria; phylum Bacteroidota; class Bacteroidia; order Flavobacteriales; family Flavobacteriaceae; genus Flavobacterium. Next base: position 50,123 of record JAYVIN010000119.1, read on the forward strand.
GATTATAGATCAAATTACAGGTAGTCCTCGACTGGCCATTGTTTTTTTAGCGCTGTTTTTTTTGACAGCCGTTTTTCTTTTGTTTCGAATACCCAAAACTAAAGTTCTAAACAGCTAAAAATCATTATATTTGAAAAATAATTTACATCATCATGAAGGTACTAAAATTTTTATCCGTTTTATTTCTACTTTTTTTTGCAATTTTAATTACTTCTTGTGAAAACGAACCTATTGATAGTGCTTTATTAGATGCTATTGATAACGGTGGAGGAGGAGTCGATGGAGGCGGAGGAACAGACGACGGCGGGACCGGTGGAGGAGGTACAGATGGAGGTGGAACAGGCGGCGGCTCTACTGGAAGTTCATTTACTGCAAAAATTGGAAGTTTTAATTTTGTTGCTAAAGATATCGAAGCTGAAATATCAGATTCTGCTTTTGGTACGGAATTGAATATCAATGGAATTACTTCAGATGGAAAAATTATGAGTATTCAGATGATTAAACCAGTTATGGGAACTTTTACAGCAACTTCTAGTATAGAAAAACTGTTGATTTTCCAATATAGTTTTTTTGATAATTTAAATGCAAATTTTTTTAGTTCTTTTGATATTACTAATGATGTTTCGGCAGGTTCACTAACAATAACAAAATTTGACCTAGTCGCAAAAAAAATATCAGGTACTTTCAGCTTTACAGGTTTTGATTCATTAGGTTCAACAAATAAGTTGCAAATCACAAACGGTGTAATAAATAATGTGAGCTTTACTACGGAACCTTAGTTTATTTAAAAGCATAAAAAAAATCCGTCTCTACAATTGAAGAGGCGGACTTCTTTTGGCATAATGATTGTCTCATTTAAATCGATAAACGAATATACTGTTACTTCATCGATTTAATTAAATTATAGACTTTTTAAACCTTATTTTTGTTTGTTGATGCTTAATTAATGACAAAAAGACTTAAATAACACATGCCAAATCATAAAATACTTACTCTTGACAATTTGTCACTTCAAGAATTCGATTCCGAAACTGATTTAATTCCCTTATTAACTCCAGAAGACGAGGAGGAAATGAATAATGAACAATTACCCGATTCATTGCCCATTTTACCTTTGCGAAATATGGTTTTGTTTCCTGGAGTTGTAATTCCAATTGCTGCCGGTAGAGACAAATCGATAAAACTCATAAATGATGCTTATGCCGCAGGAAAAATCATTGGTGTAGTCGCCCAAACTAGTGAAGATATTGAAGATCCCACTAGCAATGATATTCACAAAATAGGAACTGTAGCAAGGATTTTGAGAGTTTTAAAAATGCCCGACGGGAATATTACAGTTATTCTACAAGGAAAAAAACGTTTTCAGATAGAAGCCGTAATTTCTGAAAGCCCCTATTTAACAGCAAATATCAAAGAAGTCGAAGAAAAAAGACCGGGGAAACACGACACCGAATTTTTGGCGATTATAGATTCTATACGAGATTTAGCCATTCAAATCATAAAAGAAAGCCCGAACATTCCTAGCGAAGCTACCTTTGCGATTAAGAATATTGAAAGTCAATCGTTTTTAATCAATTTTGTGACTTCTAACATGAATTTGTTAGTCAAAGAAAAACAAGATTTATTGTCGATTAATGCGCTAAAAGCAAGAGCACTTGAGACGCTTCGATACATGAATATTGAGTTGCAAAAACTCGAACTGAAAAACGATATTCAGTCTAAAGTTCGTTTTGATTTAGACCAGCAACAACGCGAATATTTCTTGCATCAACAAATGAAAACCATTCAAGAAGAATTGGGAGGCGTTTCGCAAGAAGAAGAAATAGACGAAATGAGTGTTAAGGCAAAAACCAAAATTTGGGACGAAGCAACACAAAAACATTTCGATAAAGAATTGTCAAAAATGCGTAGGATGAATCCAAATGCTCCTGATTTTGGTATTCAAAGAAATTATTTAGAATTGTTCTTGGACTTGCCTTGGTTCGAATATTCGAAAGATAATTTCGATTTAAAGAGAGCCCAAAAAATCCTTGATCGAGATCATTTTGGTTTAGAAGAAGTCAAAAAAAGAATGATTGAACATTTGGCAGTTTTGAAATTGCGAAATGATATGAAGTCTCCTATTATCTGTTTGACAGGACCTCCGGGAGTTGGAAAAACATCAATAGGGAAATCGGTTGCCGAAGCATTAGGCAGAGAATATGTTAGAATATCTCTAGGTGGTTTGCGTGACGAAGCTGAAATCCGAGGACACAGAAAAACGTATATTGGTGCTTTGCCTGGACGAATCATTCAGAGTTTAAAAAAGGCAGGAACATCCAATCCTGTTTTTGTACTAGACGAAATAGATAAATTGTCCAACAGTCATCAAGGAGATCCTTCTTCGGCATTATTAGAAGTGCTGGATCCGGAACAAAACAACTCCTTTTACGATAATTTCCTTGAATTGGGGTATGATTTATCGAAAGTGATGTTTATTGCTACGTCTAATAATATGGGGGAAATTCAACCCGCATTGCGAGATAGAATGGAAGTGATTAAGATGTCGGGTTATACTATTGAAGAAAAAGTAGAAATAGCTCGTCAGCATTTATTTCCGAGGCAATTAACAGCACACGGCTTAACGACAAAACATTTGACCATTGGTAAGAAACAATTAGAAAAAATTGTCGAAGGCTATACTCGTGAATCGGGTGTACGTGGATTGGAAACAAAAATTGCGCAAGTGATTCGAAATGCTGCAAAATCTATTGCTATGGAGGAAGATTACAACAAGAAAGTTACCGATGAAGATATTGTAACTGTACTCGGTGTTCCTAGATTAGAAAGAGACAAATATGAGTCTAATGATGTTGCAGGAGTGGTTACAGGATTGGCTTGGACAAGTGTAGGAGGCGATATTCTTTTTATAGAATCCTTAATTTCTCCAGGAAAAGGAACCATGACTATAACAGGAAATTTGGGGACTGTGATGAAAGAATCGGCAACTATTGCCTTAGAATACATAAAGGCAAACACCCAACTTTTAGGACTAAATCCAGAGTTATTGACTAAATATAATATTCATTTGCATGTTCCAGAAGGCGCAACACCTAAAGACGGTCCAAGTGCAGGAATTGCTATGTTGACTTCATTAATATCTGTATTTACCCAAAAAAGAATAAAGAAAGGATTGGCAATGACTGGCGAAATTACATTACGAGGCAAAGTATTACCAGTAGGAGGAATAAAAGAAAAGATATTAGCTGCAAAAAGAGCCAATATCAAAGAAATTATTTTATGCCACGAAAACAAAAGGGATATTGATGAAATAAAACCAGAATATCTCGACGGCTTGACCTTTCATTATGTTAAAGAAATGAGCGAAGTCTTGAAAATTGCCATTACAGATCAAAAAGTAAAAAACGCAAAAGAATTATAAAGACCGTTTTATAGAACAAAATTCCATTCGCCTTGGCGAATGGAATTTTTTATTTAACAAAAAACAATTTCAAATTCTCAATAGAAATCTAAATTTAATTGGACTATAATTTTAACTTAGAAATTGCGTTTTACTAAATAATAAAGCCTTAAAAAATGCCAAAAAAACTAATACTATTCTTTATATTTTCGTTTTGTACTGTCACTTACAGTCAAATAGGAGGAAAGAATATTTATCAGTTTTTGAACTTGACTACCTCTCCAAGACAAGCAGCTTTGGGGGGAAAAGTAATCACTATTTATGATAACGATGTCAATCAAGCCCATTTTAATCCTGCATCTATAAATCCAGAGATGGACAATCATTTGGCATTAAATTACGGTAGTTATTTTGGCGAAGTTACTTATGGTACAGCATCTTACGCTTATACTTATGATCGGCGTTATCAAACATTTCAGGCGGGTATTAACTATGTGAATTATGGGAATTTTGATGGTTATGATGAAAACGGACAAGCTACCAGCCAATTTACAGGTAGTGAAATTGCTTTATCCATTGGTTATGCTTATAATGTACCAAATTCAAATCTCTATTTAGGAGCCAATGCCAAACTAATTTCTTCTACATTAGAGAGTTACAACTCTTTTGGTGGTGCTATTGATTTGGGGGCGATTTATATAGATGAACCCAATGATGTAAATTGGGCTTTGGCAATCCGAAATGTGGGAACTCAGTTTACCACTTATGCTGAAACGAGTGAAAAATTACCTCTGGAAATTATTGCTGGGGTTTCACAAGAATTAGAGCATGTGCCTATTCGTTGGCATCTTACTTTAGAGAATTTACAACAATGGAATATATCTTTTGTCAATCCTGTACAATCCGAAACCTCACTCGATGGAAGTTCAACCGAAAAAAAAGTTTCTGTTTTTGGTAATGCTTTGCGTCACGCCATCTTTGGAGTGGAACTATTTCCTAAGAAATCGTTTAATATCAGAATTGGCTATAATTTTAGAAGAGCCGAAGAATTACGAATTTTAGAACAACGAAATTTTTCTGGAATGTCATTTGGTTTTGGACTCAAATTCAATAGGATGAAATTCAATTATTCTTATTCAAGATATACGTTGGCTGGAAATACGAGTCTTTTTGGCTTAACAATTAATTTTCAAGATGATTAGTTTCGTATATTTGAATAAAATACAACTTGTTGGTGTAATTTAAATTTTTAACCACATAGAAACATAGATTTTGTAAATCTCAAAAGGCGTTTTACTTTATTTGAGAAAACAGAGCTTTGTTGAACCCAAAGATTGGGATATCCAACTCTTTTTTCTATCTTCCTGCCTGTCGGCAGACAGGTCTATCTGGTTTAATTTTTTTTTATAATTTTTATTAATTATGACCAACACATAAAATATAAAAAATTGGATACTAAAATTATCATCGCAATAGACGGCTTTTCGTCAACAGGCAAGAGTACTTTGGCCAAAGAATTAGCTAAATACCTTGGTTACGTATATGTTGATACAGGAGCAATGTACCGAGCTATTGCATTATTTGCTATGCAAAACAATTTAATTAATACCAATTTTTTTGATTCCAAATCGCTTATACAAAAACTTCCCTCTTTAAAGCTAACTTTCAAATTCAATTCAAATTTAGGTTTTGCCGAAATGTATTTGAACGATGTTAATGTCGAAACTGAAATACGAACTCTTGAAGTTTCTAATTATGTAAGTAAGGTTGCCGAAATTTCGGAAGTGCGTTCAAAATTAGTAGAGCAGCAACAAGAAATGGGCAAAGAAAAAGGGATTGTAATGGATGGTAGGGATATTGGAACTGTAGTTTTCCCGAAGGCTGAATTGAAAATTTTTATGACTGCAAGTCCAAAAATTCGTGCCGAAAGGAGGTATAAAGAGTTGACAAACAAAGGCGATTTGGTAACCTTTGAACAGGTTTTGAATAATGTAGAAGAACGAGATTACATCGATACACATCGGGGGGATTCGCCACTCATTAAAGCAAATGACGCCATAGTATTTGATAATTCGGATATCACTAAGCAAGAACAATTTCAGAAAATAGTATCGTTAATTTTGTCTAAACGATTTTCTTAATCACTCTAAGTTTGTGAGTGTGTTTGTTGGCTTCTGGATTGTAAATTCCCAAATGATCCAATCGATCTACCCGTACTTTTCCACTAGCATGAATGATGTAATTGTTTTCCATAATTATGCCAACATGTATGATATTTCCTTCTTCATTATCAAAAAAAGCCAAATCCCCAGGTTCACTTTCTTCTATAAAACTGAGTGCTTCGCCTTGTAAAGCTTGTTGCGATGCATCACGCAATAATTTATAGCCATTTAGTTTATAAACCATTTGTGTAAAGCCAGAACAATCAATTCCAAATGGCGTTTTTCCTCCCCACAAATAAGGCGAATGCAAATACATAAAGGCGGTGTTTATGATATTATGTTTGGATTTTACACCGCTAATTTTAGTTCCTTCAAAATTTAAATTAGCAGTATTTATTTCATTGTGGTTTAAAAACGATAACGAAGAACCCAGCGGAATTGGCATTAAGAAATTGGATGATGAGGTTATATATTCAATTAAATCACCATTCAAAATTACAGCATCATTTGATAATTGATTGTAATTAGTCTCTGAAATTAGCTGAATTTGTTTAGAATCTACCCAGCCTTCGTAAGAATCATATTGTAATTTGATCCGAAACCATTGTTTAAATTGTTCGCAAATTTCAAAATGTTCCCCAAACAAAACTTGAGAAACGATTTCGCTTTTGTCACTGTGTTCCAATCGAAGTGGGATAATGGCAAGATTACAAATTCCGAACATTTTTAATTTATTTTAGATTCTTTCAATAACAATAGCCGATGCGCCACCGCCGCCGTTGCAAATAGTTGCGACTCCAATTTTTGCTTTATTTTGTTCTAAAACGTTCAAAAGAGTAACAATAATTCGAGCACCAGAGCAACCTAGTGGATGTCCCAATGAAACAGCTCCTCCGTTTACATTTACCTTAGAATCATGTAATTTTAATATTTTTGAATTGGCCAAACCTACTACTGCAAAAGCTTCATTTAGTTCAAAATAGTCCACATCATCCAACGTCAGACCTGCTCTTTTTAAGGCTTTTGGTACAGCCAATGCTGGAGAAGTTGTAAACCATTTTGGTTCCTGCGCTGCATCTGCGTAGCCACGAATATAGGCTAAAGGTTTTAATCCTAAGGCTAAAGCTTTTTCTTCACTCATCAAAATTAAGGCAGCAGCACCATCATTTATAGTTGAGGCATTGGCAGCAGTTACAGTTCCCTCTTTTGTAAATACAGGATGTAGGGATGGGATTTTTTCTAAATTTACATTTGTAAATTCTTCATCTTTTGAAACTAATAAAGGTTCTCCTTTTCTTTGCGGAACTTCAACAGGAACAATTTCGGAATCAAACTTTCCTAACTCCCAAGCTTTTGTCGAGCGTTCGTAAGATTGAATGGCAAAATTATCTTGGTCTTCTCTAGTGATATTGTATTCAGTAGCGCATAAATCGGCGAAAACACCCATAGCATTATTGTCATAAGCATCGGATAGACCATCTTTTTGCATTCCGTCAATTACCACACTTGAACCAAATTTAGTAGCATTTCTCAAATAACTATAATGTGGAATCAAACTCATGTTTTCCATTCCGCCAGCAACAACAACTTCGGCATCGCCACATTGAATGGCTTGAGCAGCCAACATTACGGCTTTCATACCCGATGCGCAAACTTTGTTAACAGTTGTACATGAAACCTTGTTTGCTAAACCTGCAAATATAGCAGCTTGTCTTGCTGGAGCTTGACCTACTCCAGATTGAATAACATTGCCCATAAAAACTTCGTCGATTGCATTTGGGTCTAACTGTATTTTTTCTAAAGCCCCTTTGATTGCTATCGCTCCTAATCTAGGAGCCGAAACAGTAGATAAACCGCCCATAAAGCTCCCTATTGGAGTTCTCACTGCCGAAACGATAACAATTTTTTTGTCCATCTTGTTGTTTATGTTTTATTTGTAAAATGTCTTTGTAAATGTAAGAATTAAAGAAATATAAAAAGGACATAACCAAAAAAACCTAATTAGAACAGTAGGTTTGATTGTGAAGGCAGAAGGATTCGAACCTTCGACCGTCCCGATAAAAAATCGGGATGCTTTTATCAAGTTAAGCTACACTTTACTTTCTCCAATTAATTTTTCAATTTTGATTTTACTTTTCCATTTTTTTAATATCATCTCTCTTTTATAAGCTAACGACTTTGTTTCAAATTCTTCGAAATATACAATACTCCAATCTTTGGTTTTCGAAGTAAATCCGCTATGATTTGACAAATGCTTACGTAATCTTTCCTCCAGTTTTTCAGAAGTGTGACCAATATAGTATTGGTCTAATGATATTGAAAATAAAATATACATGTAGTTCATAGTAAAAACCAAAAAAACCCACTGATTTCAGTAGGTTTGATTGTGAAGGCAGAAGGATTCGAACCTTCGACCGCCTGCTTAGAAGGCAGGTGCTCTATCCAGCTGAGCTATGCCTCCATTAATTAAAAAGATGCTAATTAAAAGAAAACTTAATAATTAGTCGGGGTGGCAGGATTCGAACCTGCGGCCTCCTGCTCCCAAAGCAGGCGCGATAACCGAGCTACGCTACACCCCGAGACAATATTTCAATAAGCAGGATTATAACCTGCGGTCTTCCCGATTTACAAATCGGGACGCGATAACCGAGCTACGCTACACCCCGAGACAATATTTCAGTAAGCAGGATTATAACCTGCGGTTTTCCCGATTTACAAATCGGGACGCGATAACCGAGCTACGGTACACCTTGAAAACTAATTAGCGGAGAGTAAGGGATTCGAACCCTTGGTACAGTTTCCCATACGCATGTTTAGCAAACATGTCCTTTCGGCCGCTCAGGCAACTCTCCAACTTAAAGAACTTAGACTGCTTTTAAGCGGTTGCAAATGTAAGTTTCTATTCTATATTTTACAAATAATAAACCTCTTTTTTTTAAAATTTAAATTCGTAAAAAATAGTTTACCATCTTACTAGAAATTGATTTTTTAATTAGCTGTTTATTGTATTCGAATTTTTGTTCTTTTTCACTATTTTGTATTGTAAATCACCAATATTATTTTACTTCTTTTTATAATTCGGATTATATATTAATAAAAGAGGCTGCCCTTTCGGACAGCCTCTTTACAAAAACAATTATGAAAATTATCTTTTAATCACACGAAGTGTTTTGGTATTAGCACCTTGGTTTACAATAACATTGTAAGTACCAGTGGCTAATTTAGAACCCACTCTATTAGTGTCTGCTTTTTCAACCAAACGACCTTGCATATCATA
>JAYVIN010000120.1:0-21548 GCA_043770135.1 Flavobacterium sp.
GATATTAATCAATCACAAAAATAAATTAAAAATAGAGCCTAAAAAATGTCCACTCGAATGAATGAACAAAAAAATAGCCTAATTTTTGTCCATTACACCGAAATTTATTCACTAAAAAACAATGAAAACCTTTGACTTGCTTCAAAGATAGTATCAATAAGAGATACGAAAGTTTTGAGCATTAATTTTGTCCATTACGCCCTTTTTTATTAACTATTAATTTCACTAAGTTTTAATTGGTAAATTTTTATATATTTGTAAGAAAAATAATTTTATTTATTTTATTTTGTGTATTTAATCGATTTTAATGTATGTTTTGGCGATGTATTTATATATTTACGTAACAATTTAAAACAAGTTCTTATCAATTTTAAATTTAAAGAAGTTTGCCCCACAATCTACTTTAAAAAAATTAACCCTAAAGAAGTTTGCCCCACAATCTACTTTAAACTTAACCTACTTAATTATGAAAGCAAAATCACTACGTGTATTATTGCTAGTTGCAATAGTATTTACAATGAATTCATGTTCGTCAGAAAGTGAAGAATCAACTAATACTGAAAATTCTAATCAAAAAGTGATGAGTTATACCTATGACGCATCCGAATTAGAAGCTATGCAAATAATCAATGAATACAGATTGAGTGTAGGTTTAAATGCATTACAGCAAATAAATCATATTTCATATAAATCTGAAGAACATGATAACTACATGATTACTAATAATGTGGTTAATCATAATAATTTTGTTTCAAGATCAGAAAATTTAGTCTCTGTACTTGGAGCTAGAAGAGTAGGTGAAAATGTAGCTTATAATTATAACACACCTAAGGCAGCAGTGAATGCATGGTTAAATAGTCCCTCACACAAAGAAAATATAGTGGGTAATTATACTCATTTCGGAATAGCAATTAAAACAAATGCTGATGGTAAAAAATATTACACCAATATTTTTGCTAAAATATAGGTTTTACTCTAGGTTTTACTTTTTGATTTATTCAAGAATTTAAAAATATTTTGAAAGGTTTTTATCCCAAAAACGATTTCATTTCTTCGTAACTCTTAATTTTCTTGCTTACTTTTTCTTTATTCAAAACACTTTCTATTTGTGTAGGAATAGGTAGCTTAATGCCTAAAGCAGGTTCTACAACATCCAAAAATTTGATAGGATGTGCAGTTTCTAAGAAAACTCCAATCACATTCGAGTGATTTCGCAATTCGTCTTTTAATCCTAAATATCCAATTGCTCCGTGTGGTTCTGCGATATAACCATCCATTTTGAAGATAGATTTCATTGCTTTCAAGGTTTCATCATCGGTATAAGAATAGGAAGAAAAATCTTTTTTGAATAATTCTAAATCGTTATTATACATTTCCTGAATTCGAATAAAATTACTCGGATTCCCAACATCCATTGCGTTCGATATAGTTGCTTTAGATGGTTTTGGTTCGTAACTTCCTTTTTCTAAAAATCTTGGAACTGTATCATTTACATTAGTCGAAGCTACAAAATGTTCAATGGGCAATCCCATTTTTTTGGCAATAATACCTGCACAAATATTACCAAAATTCCCGCTAGGACACGAAAAAATTAAGGCTTTGTTTTGTGATTTCAGTTGTTTGTAAGCAAAGAAAAAGTAAAACATTTGTGGTAACCAGCGTGCAATATTTATTGAGTTTGCCGAAGTCAAGTTATGGTGTGATAGACTTTCGTCCAAAAACGCTTTCTTAACCATATCTTGGCAATCATCAAAAAAACCATCTACTTCGAGCGCTTTAATGTTTTGTCCTAAAGTTGTTAATTGTCTTTCTTGAATATCGCTCACTTTACCTGATGGATATAAAATTACCACATCAACACCTTGAACGCCAAGAAAACCGCTGGCAACAGCACCACCTGTGTCTCCAGAAGTAGCTACAAGAACGGTATTTTTATTGTCTTTTTTATCTTTATTAAAGTACCCCAAACAACGAGACATAAAACGAGCGCCTACGTCTTTGAAAGCCATAGTTGGACCGTGGTATAATTCTAATGAATAAATACCTTCTTCTACTTTCACCGTTGGAAAGTCGAAACACAAGGTTTCATTTATGATTTCTTTTAAGGTTTCGGTTGGGATTTCGTCGCCTACAAACTGTTGTATGGCTTCGAAAGCGATTTCCGCATTACTCAAATTTTCGATATTCTCAAAAAAATATTCGGATAATGGCGTTATAGATTCAGGGAAATACAATCCTTTGTCGGTTGCTAACCCTTGTATAACGGCTTCTTCGAAAGAAACTTTTGGCGCATTATGGTTTAAACTGTAGTATTTCATTTCTAAATTTTAGATTTTAGATTTTAGATTTCAGATTTCAGATTTTTTGGCAATACCGGTCGCATTGAATAACTAAAAACATCAATCTTAAATAGGTTTTAATTCCCCCTTTGGGGGTTAGGGGGCTATTACACTTATTCCTTCTCCATTCACTTTCGAAACGTGAATTTCATAGGGTAAATTAATCTCGTCATAAACTTTACTCATGGCGGAGGCAATTTTTTCTGCTGTGTCCTTTCCTTTACTTAATGCAAAAATAGAAGGACCAGAACCTGAAATTCCAGAACCTAAGGCGCCGTTTTCGTAAGCTGTTTTCTTAATCAAATCGAAACCTGGAATTAGCATACTGCGAACGGGTTCTATGATTTCGTCGTGCAAAGAACGCCCAATTAATTCGTAGTCATTCGTGTACAATCCAGCGACTAATCCTCCTACATTTCCCCATTGGGTGATGGCACTTTTTAGGGAAACAGTTTGTTTCAGTACCGAACGAGCATCCGAAGTTTTCAACTCAATTTGAGGATGAACTACGGTAGCGTATAGTTCCGACGGACTATCAATTTTAATTATATCCAAAGGATTCGAACTTCGAACCAAGGTAAAACCACCCAAAAGGCAAGGGGCAACATTGTCCGCATGGGCATTTCCACTGGCTAATTTTTCTCCTTGCATCGCAAATTTCACCAATTCTTTTCGGCTAAAGGGCTGTCCTAATAATTCGTTGATACCAAAAACAGCTCCAGCAGAACTAGCAGCACTGCTTCCGATTCCACTACCTGCTTTGATGTTTTTGTATATTTCGATTTCAAATCCGAAAGTTATTGGTACAAATTCTCTTTCGTATTCTTCCAATAGTGCTAAAGCGGCAACTCCAGCAACATTTTTTTCGGTTTCTAAAGGTAAATCAGCACCTATTATTTTAGTAATACAAACGCTTTTTGCGGCCGATTTTCGAATAATCATTTCGTCGCCAGCAGTTGCTAAACAAAGTCCCAGTACATCAAATCCGCAAGAAAGATTAGCAATAGTTGCAGGACAAAATAGTTTTATTTCATTCATAATTATTTGTTTTATTCGTAGAGACGTTGCATTACAACGTCTCTACCAAAAATACGGACGTTGCAATGCAACGTCTCTACAATAATATATTTTATATATTCCCAATTCGGATTACATCAGCAAAAATTCCCGAAGCTGTAACCGCAGCACCAGCACCAGCACCTTTTATCAATAGCGGTTGGTCAATGTAACGATCGGTATAAAATTGTACTATATTGTCTTTTCCTTCTAAATTATAAAAAGGACTCTCTTTTGGAATAAATTCCAATCCAACACTTGCTTTTCCGTTTTCGAAAGTAGCAACATATTTCAAACGACAGTCTTTTGCTTTGGCTTCTTTCAATAAATTTTCGAAATGAGCAGCATTCGAAAGTAACGATTTGAAAAAATCATCGTTGTTTGTAGTTTCCAAACATTCCGCAGGCATAAATGATTTGTTAACAATATCTTCAATATCGAATTGGTAACCGCTTTCGCGAATTAGAATTAATATTTTTCTAGCTACATCAACCCCACTTAAATCAATTTTTGGGTCTGGCTCAGTAAATCCTTGTACACCAGCTTCTTTCACTACATCGTGAAACGAATTTTTTTCGTCGAAATTGTTAAAAATAAAGTTCAAACTTCCTGATAAAACAGCTTGAATTTTGTTCACTTTATCGCCAGAAGCAATCAAGTGCTTCAAAGTGTCGATAATTGGTAAACCTGCACCAACATTGGTTTCAAACAAGAAAGGCGCATTATATTGACGAGAAAGACTTTTTAATTTTTTATAATTGTCATAGGCAGAAGAGCAAGCAATTTTGTTGCAAGTTACTACTGCAATATTTTGATTTAAGTAGTGTTCGTAAGTTTCAGAAACAGTTTTATTTGCTGTTATATCTACAAAAATACTATTTCTTAAATTCAATAATTTTACTTTTGAAATGAAAGTATCTTGGTTCGCAATTTCTCCATTTTCTAAAAGTGATTGCCACTCTTTAAGGGGAATTCCATCTTCGTCAAAATACATTTTTCTGGAGTTGGATACCGCAATAACTCTTACATTTATTTTTAGATTTTCCTTCAGGAATTTCTTTTGTTGGTTGATTTGTTCAATGAATTTTTCTCCAACATTTCCTACTCCCATCACAAACAAATTCAATTGTTTTGTGTTTTCTTCAAAAAAGTTTTCGTGAAGTGTGTTCAATGCTTTTTTTACGTCTCTTTCGTTGATCACAGCCGAAATATTTCTTTCGGAAGCACCTTGTGCTATGGCACGAATATTCACGTTATTTTTTCCTAAAGTGCTAAACATTCGACCACTTAAACCTTGGTGGTTTTTCATGTTTTCGCCAACCAAAGCAATGATGCAAAGGTTTTTTTCAATGATGCAAGGGTCAATTTTATTTTGACTAATTTCATTCGCAAACGCTTTATTGATTGCGTTCTCCGCTTTTTCGGCATCAGCATTTAATATTCCGATACAAATTGAATGTTCAGAGGAAGCTTGAGTAATAAAAATCACATTGATATCTTCTTGTGATAATACTTCGAAAAGCCTTTTGGATGAACCAGCAACACCAATCATTCCAGAGCCTTCAAGTGTAATGAGACTGATATTATCGATATGAGTGATACCCTTTACTGGTTTGGAGTTCGGAGTTGCTTCCTTGTTGGATATAAGTGTACCTTCAGCTTCTGGTTCGAATGTGTTTTTGATCCAAATCGGAATATTTTTTCTTAGTACGGGCTGAATCGTTGGTGGGTACAACACTTTGGCACCAAAATGTGATAATTCCATCGCCTCCTGATAAGAAATTGTAGCAATAGGTTGCGCTTGCTTCACTACTCTTGGGTTGGCGGTAAACATTCCGTTTACATCGGTCCAAATTTCTAGCTCAGCAGCATTTAAGGCACCAGCTATTATGGCTGCACTATAATCCGATCCGCCACGACCAAGAGTTGTACCAATTCCATCTTCTGTTGAGGAAATAAAGCCAGGCATTACTACTATTTGAGATTCATTCGACGCAAAATAATCGGCAATTAATTGATTTGTTACTTCGAAATTTACAACGGCTTTCCCAAAGTTATTATTGGTTTTTATAAGATCACGACTGTCTTTATAGCCATTGTTTTTGTCTTTTTGTTTAAAAGCTTCTGCAATAATGTAGGACGATAACAATTCGCCAAAACTCAAAATGGTATCGGATGTTCTTGGCGATAATTCTCCAAGTAGATAGCAACCATCCAATAAAGTTTCGAGGTGATTGATGATTCTTTTGATGTGACTCAACGTGCTACTTTGTTCATTTACAGGAATCAATTCCTTAATAGCATCGATATGTTTTTTCTCTATTTCGGCTACAACTTCTTTATAACTTTCGTCATTCGAGGCCGCTTTTTGAGAAGCCAAAACCAATAAATCAGTCACTTTTGTAAAAGCGGAAACGACTACGATTATTTTGTCTTGTTTTGCTTTATTGCAAACGATATTTAAAACTAATTTTATGTTTTGTGCATTGGCTACTGATGTCCCGCCAAATTTTAATACTTTCATTTTGTTTATTTTATTTGAAACAAGCATTTATAAATGCTTAAGACTCTTTTCTTCTTTTGAAAAAATTATAGTGCTAATTATTTAAAGTACATTTAAATTTTTATCTCCAATTGGTTGTCTATTTTGAACAGGTTTTCAATCCTTTATGGGTTAAAATCCAAGCTGGGATTGAAAAGTAAAAAATCTTGTTTTTTGTTGTATTTTTTATAATTTTTCAAAAGTACAGTTTTTTATAAAAGAATAAAATCTTTTATTTTATTTTTGCAAACATTTAATGATTACAAAACACACATAACAGTTTTAATTACTATTATTGCAAAAAATGTGTGCGTGACTAAAGTTGTTGTTCATCATCTATGTGATATATTTAATTTTTTTCAATGATAATACCATTGTTATTTTAATAATTTCTCATAAACAAAATTAAATTTACAGTTAAAATAATAAAAAATGTCAATAAACAGTATTTTTCAGTTTTTAGTTCCCAAGGATAAAAAATTTTTCCCACTTTTTGAAGAAGCTTCGGCTAATTTGGTTGAGTTAGCTACTATTTTACACGAAGCCGTTAGTCTTTCTACAAAAGAAAGAGATTTGCTATTTCAAAAGATAGATGAGTTAGAACAAAGAGGTGAGGAAATAACCCGTCAAACCAATCTTGAATTAAGTAGAAATTTTATCACACCATTTGATAGAGAAGATATTTATTCTTTGATTACCACAATTGATTATGTTGCCGATAATCTTCATGGAGCTTCTAGTAGAATGAGATTGTATCAAGTTGATAAAATCACAAAATCAATTCGGAAATTAACCGAAATTAATTTAGAAGCTTGTCAGCATATTAATACTGCAGTTAAAGAGTTAAGAGGTTTGAAAAACATCAAAAATATTACTTTAGCTTGTTCAAATATTAGCAAACTCGAGAGCAAGTCTGATGCTGTTTATGATAAGGCAGTTGCTGATCTTTTTGAAAATGAAACTGATGCCAAAAACATTATCAAGTACAAAGAAGTATTATCGGTTTTAGAAACGGCAACAGATAAATGCAAAGTTGTAGCAGGAGTTCTGGAATGTATTTCGGTAAAACACTCTTAAATAATTTCAAAATTCTTCAACTTTTCAATTCAAATTATGTTTACTCTACTCATAGTTATTATAGTATTGGCTTTGATTTTTGATTACATCAATGGTTTTCATGATGCTGCCAATGCCATTGCTACTGTCGTTGCTACTAAAGTGCTTTCGCCAGTTCAAGCCGTTATTTGGGCTGCTTTTTTTAATTTTTTGGCCTATTGGGTTTTTGGCTTAGGTGTTGCCAATACAGTTGCAAAGACTGCAGATACTAGTGATATTAATCTAGTTGTTATTCTTGCTGGCGTGGTTGCCGCTATAATTTGGAATTTACTTACTTGGTGGTTGGGAATTCCTTCTAGTTCTTCACACACTTTAATTGGCGGTTTTGCTGGAGCTGCTGTTGCTCATGCAATAGCGGTACATGGATTTTCAAACTATGTTATTGTTGAAAATGGAATAGAGCAAACCAAACATTGGTATGATATTGTAAGTTGGTATAAGGCTGGCAAAGAAGGAGGTATGCCCTCTGGAGTTATTGTCATTGTTGCATTTATTGTTTTGGCTCCTTTGTTGGGAGCTTTGATTTCGTATTTGATTTCGATTTGGTTATTGAATGCTTCCAAGAAAAGTATTTTTCCTAAATTGTTTACAATAGCTTTAATGATAGCAACAGTTTGGTTTGTTTATACTCAAATGGTTCCTTACGAAGCAATTATTGCCGATGGAGGTAAACCTCGATTTGAATCGTCTGCATTTTGGAGCGTTGTATTTGAATCACATAATATAAAATGGTTTTTAGTTGCTTTTATACTATTGTCGATTTCAACATTCGCATTAATATTTAGTAGTTTAAATTTACACAAAGCCAATGCCGTTTTGAAAAAGATGCAATTACTATCTTCCGCTGCTTTTAGTTTAGGTCACGGTGGAAATGATTCACAAAAAGTGATGGGAATTATTGCTGCGGCTGTAGCAGTCTATATCAAAACGAGTCATAGCGATATTATGAATCTTCCAGATTGGTTACAAGTAATTATTCCGGATGATGACAAAGGGATAAAAGGCGCAATGCCAGAGTGGATCCCTTTAGCCTGTTATACTGCCATCGCTGTGGGAACCCTAAGTGGTGGTTGGAAAATTGTCAAAACGATGGGGTCTAAAATTACAAAAGTAACTTCTTTTGAGGGCGTTGCGGCGGAAACGGCAGGAGCTTTAACGCTCTATTTTACGGAACATTTTAAAATACCAGTAAGTACAACTCATACTATCACAGGTTCGATAATTGGTGTTGGTTTGACCAAACGTATCTCGGCAGTTCGCTGGGGAGTAACTGTAAGTTTACTATGGGCATGGGTGTTGACTATTCCAGTTTCTGGATTATTAGCTGCATTAATTTATTATATGCTTAGTGTGTTTATGTAAAAAAATGATCCTTTCTTGGTTACAAAAACGATTTAAACTTCTCGTCGTTAGTGCATTTCACTTTCAGGTTATAGAATTTTTATAAATCTAAAAGAATAGCATTTTCGTTTAAAAGTGCTATTCTTTTAGATTTCCGAATTTGGATTTGAAGTTTTTGCTTTTTATTTTGTTTGCTCCAATAACCATTTTGTTATTTCTTCTAATGCAGTTGGCGAAAAAGTTTGTTCGATTTCTGCATATTCAGCTGGAGATCCAGTTTTGCACTCTTGAAACAAATGATTTAAGTTCGGAAATTCGATAGTTGTTACTTTCCTATTTCCTCCTTTTTCGAGTGCGTTTTTAATAGCAATTAAATTTTCTTTCGGAGGAACTTGTAAATCTTTTTCTCCATTAACAGCTAAAACAGGGCATTTTACTTTTTCTAGCACACTAGTTGGATTGTGTTTTATAAAAAATTGCATCCACGGACTTATTAGCTGATTTACTTGAGCTGAAATATATTTTTCATCGATTTTATTTTTTGGGTCAATTTCAAAAGAAGTCTCTTTTAGATATTTTGTTATATCTGTTTTTAGGCTTTGATTATCATTCGATTTTATAATTAGTTCAAATAATGCCGAATTTATTCTTCTGCTTTTTTTAATTTCCAATTCAGGCACACCCGAGACTTTTGCAATTAATTCTTGTTGTAATAATAACAATTGATTTCCTGAAATTCCTGTTCCTGCCAATAAAACAATAAATTTCACATCTTTTGTTATAGAAGCAACAATAGGAGCAATAATTCCACCTTCGCTATGTCCTACCAGTCCAATTTTAGTTTTTTCAATTTCTTTTCTTGTTTTTAAATAAGCAATAGCACTTTCTACATCTGAGGCGAAATCTAATGTGGTTGCAGTTTTGAAATCTCCCGTAGATAGGGCAACTCCTCTGTCATCAAATCGTAAAACAGCAATTCCATTTTTTGTAAAATAGTCTGAAATCACAAGAAAAGGTTTGTGACCAAATAATTCTGAATCTCTATTTTGAGGACCGCTTCCTGATATTAAAATTACTACGGGGTAATTACTACCATCCTTTTTAGGCAAAGTCAAAGTTCCAGCCAATGATATAGTATCTTTCAAGTTTTTAAAAATCACTTCTTCACTATAATAAGAATAGGGTTTTTTGGGTTCTTGTGGTCTAATAACAGTCTTTTTTTCAATGATTTCTTTTGATAAATCAAGTGTGAATTCTTGTCCAGCTTGTTTAAAAGTTCCTTTTATTATATTTTCTATAAGTTCACCAGTATATTCAATAGTTGCATTTGTGATAGATAATTTCAATTTTGAATTTTCATAACTTGTGGAAGTCACGGGAATACCTTTTGCTCCTTGATCAGGGCTATCCATTGTGGTATTATATCCGTTTTCGGTTTTGGTAATATTAAAAACGATTCTTAGCTGAATCCCTTGAATTTTTAAAATCCCATTCCATTGACCTGTAATATCTTGAGCTTTGATTGAGAGTGAAAATAAGATGGTAATTAGTATTATGAATAGTTTTTTCATGGACATTTTCTATTTGAATTGCTGTTCAAAATATTGAACTTTAAAAAGTCGTTTAAGAATATTTATTAAATAACAAAGCTCCCAAAGTTTAGGAGCTTTTAATTAGTCTAATTTATTTTTTATGTAATATTTACCGTCTAAATCTTCGTCAAAATCATCAATTTTAGCTGGTTTAGGTTTTGGTTTATTGGCTGTAGCCTTCTTTTTCCACATTTCAAATTTTTCAAGAGGCATTTTCTTTTTCATGATTTCTAACACCTCTTTTTCGGCTAAACCAAATTCTTTTTTTATGATTTCGAATGGGTTTTTTTCCTCTAAGGCGAATGTTACCAGTTTTTCCGTTTGTTCCCAGGTCAATTCTTTGCGATTACTCTTTTTCATTTCGTGAAAATTAATTCAGGATAAATGGATTAATAGATTATATTTCAAATATATATCAATATTTATAAATAAAAAAATACTTTAATCATAAAATCTTTTTTTTTACAATTTTCTAATAATTACTATTTTTTTGAATGTTTTTTTTGTCAATTTGAATTATAAATTGGTGTAATTATCAAAACAATTACCTAACAAATCGAAAAGTCAAATTGATTCTAGCACCTATTGGTTTTGATGTTTTCGGAATTTGATGTTTCCAAAAATGTTGAGTAGTTCCTTGCATTACCAATAGACTTCCGTGATCTAGAACGATGTTTTTTTTCTGATTTTTATCAGAATTATGCTTTAGCTGAAAAGTACGCTCCGCGCCAAAACTAAGCGAGGCAATTACAGGATTAGTCCCTAATTCCTTTTCGTTATCTGCATGCCAACCGTTGCTGTCTTTTCCGTTGCGATAATAATTAAGCAAAACAATATTAAAATTGGCTTTGGTAACTTGTTCTATCTGCGTTTTTATTTTTTCTAAAAGTGGACTCCAAGCATGCGGTTGCATCTTAATATTCGAATAGGAATAAGGTTTTCCTACATCACCAAACAAAGATGTTAATCTGGGTTGTGGATAATTTTTACCAAAAACTCGAATATCATCTTGTTGCCATGGAATATCGTTAATTAGTTGTTCAAAAACAATATCTGCTTCGTTTTTCTCAAAAAAATGAGGATAATAGATAATTTCTGAATCGGGTAGGTCGAGCTTTATAGGTTCTGAAACAAAAAGAGGATTCATACAGTTAACTATTTCTATAATGCTTTATTAAATAGAAAACATTGACGCCAACCACAAAAGTATTGGTTAAAATTATTGGAATTGACATCGATAAAAGCACACCGTAAATAATAAATAAAAACCCACCTATTGAATTTATAATTCGTAAAGTAATCATGTTTTTCATTAAAAACGAAATCATAATTACAATTGATGCCAAATATCCTAAATATTCAGTCCATGAAATGTCAAACATTTTATATTATTTAAAGTTGAACAAATGTAAGTTATACTTAATAATGAAATGTCTGAAATTATTTTTTTTTAAAATATTCCTTCTAATGCTTTGTTTTGTATTCCAATTTTCGATGGATCAAAATTCAATTTGTTTTGCAAAAGTGAGGCATAAACACTTCTAAAATCAATTTCGTATTTCAAATCGCCCTGGTCTAAATCCGAAAGATTTGGATTTCGTCCAATAATTTTTCCACGGTTATTTCCACCAATTACAAACATTGGAGCTGCCGTTCCGTGGTCGGTTCCTTTACCGTTGTCTTTTACACGGCGACCAAATTCCGAGAAAACGACAATCGTCACGTTTTGCAATTGTTGCGATTTTTTCAAGTCTTCATAGAAACTATAAACTGCATCGTTGAGATCTGTTAATTTGTTTTTGTGAATGACCAATTGATTGTCGTGAGTGTCAAATCCACCCAATGAAGTATAATACACCTTAGAATTCAAGTTTCCTTTTATCAATTTCGAAATCCATTCCAGATTTTTTGCCAAACCCGATTTAGGATAAACTACATCCGAAGCGGCTGATTTTGCCAATGCTTTCTGTATGTCATCAGAACCTTCCACTATTGAATTGGCAATTTTTCGAACAAAATCCAGTTGCGGATTATTCGATAATTGACCGTCGTTTTCGGTTTTGTTTTTGGTTCTAAATCGGTCTGGATCTTTTACGGTTATTGAGTTGGGTTCATCACCTTTCAACGCTAAATTATCAATATTGTCAATATTGATTCCAGCTGTTGGTTGATGTTCTTTACATTGCAAATCAAGATAACGGCCCAGCCAACCTTCATTCAAATATTCTTGTTGCGTTGGTGCGGTTTGCCAAATTTCCTGACTTCTAAAATGCGAACGAACCGGATTCTGGTAGCCCACATTTTGAATCACCGACAAATCGCCACTTTGTTGAATCGCTGCAAATCCTTTCAAAGCAGGATGAAAAGCCATTCCTTTTGCTGCATTCAAAACCTCGTCTTTCGAAAGGGCAATTTTTGGACGCAAGTCATAATAAAGAGCATCTTCAAAAGGGATAAAGGTGTTTAGCCCGTCGTTCCCACCATTCAATTGAACAAAAACAATACATTGCTCGCCTAGATCCAAATTAGTTTGAGAACCAAACGAATATAAAAAATTTGGCAATAGGAGTGAGCCACCTGTGAAAGTTCCCGTAAGTGCTAAAAAATTTCTTCTGTTCATAATTCTAAAAATTAAATAAGTTGAAATTCAGGAGTTTTTACCATAAAATTAAACAATCGCATTACCGCATTTTCGGAGCCATCAGTTTTGCTATCAAAATCGTATTTTAAGATTTGCTCGAAATCAGCTTGATTATTTTTGTCGGTTTGAAATAATAATCTGTTTGAGAGTTCGGCAATTATTTCTTTGTTGTTTCCTGCTGCGTTCCAATACAATTTTACGTTCATCAATTTATTTGGATTTTGTTTCATCATCGAATTTTCATCCATTTCTTTTTTGCTTCGAGTTAAACTTTTTCCGTTGCAAAGCAAATCAGCTATATTATTTCGTTGTAAAAAGACTTGCGAAGTTAACCAAGAATTTCCGCCATCCCAACCTTTTACATTGGGCTGGTTGAATAAATCCATTCCTTGTTCCTTTAGGAAAAAAGCAATTAGTTTTCCGTTAGGATTTTCAATATTCAGTTCGTTCATTAATTGCAAACTGTACTCCAATGGATTTTTAATTTTGGAACCCGCATTGTTTTTTTCAAACTCTTCCGTAAAAATTTTGGTTAAAAGCGGTTTGATTTCAAAATCCATTTTCTTGAAATAATCGCCATAATAACGTACCAATTCTTCTTTTGGATTATCATAAATAAACCATTTCAGAATCTTTCGAGTAATTAAATACGGAATGTTCGGTTGTTCGAAAATCGCATCGACCATTTCATCCACTTTCAAATTGCCTTTTTTTCCGAGATAAGCAAAAGGTTCATTGTCTTCAAAAAATCTTCGGTAAACGGCGTTTTCTTCTCCTATGCCCAATCCGGCAAGGCCTTTAGCTCCGTTTTTAATATCTTGTTCACTATAATTTCCGATGCCAAGGGTGAAAAGTTCGAGTAATTCCCGACTTAAATTTTCGTTGAGTTTGTCTTTTCGATTGTCAACATTGTCCAGATATCGCACCATTGCATTACTTTGAATAATTTTCTTGGTCAAGGTTTTGAAATTGCCAAAAGCATTCTCCCGTAGAATTTGATTGTGTTGAAAAATCCAGTAATTCACTTTCACTTTTTGGAAAGTCGAAACATAATGATTGTGCCAGAAACAAGTCATTTTTTCGCGAAGTGGAAACTCTTCTTGGTTCATTTTAGCAATCCACCACGCTTTCATTTCGAAGGAAGTTTGGCCTTCCTTTTTGAGTAATCCTTTTACTTCTTCTGGACTTGCTGCTTTATATTTTTTTCGAATTTTTTTATATTCGTTTATTGATTTGGGGCTGTCTTCCAGAAAAATAGGAAGTGTAGAACCAACTTTTGTTTCAAAAGATTGTTCCAAGAATTTTTTCAAGCCTATTTTTTGGATAGTTTTTGCTTGCTTTGCTGAATATCCGAGTCGCAAGGACCAAAGTGTGTTTTTGTCCATAATATTACGTATTATGCAAATTGGATTACCATTTCCTCAAAAGGTTTAGTATGACTCTAAATTATTTTAAATTAAAAAAATAATTATTGAACCTCTTTTTTATCTGTTAAATCGCTCAAGTGCAATCGAAGGGCATTTACAGAAATACTAATTTCCCAAAAGGAAATTCCCAATGAAATCATTAAGCTCAACAAGCTAAATCCGAAAAAGTACAAACTCAATATAGGTTGATCTATAAACAATAAAAGCATTGTAAAAACAGATAAAAACAAACTCAATACTCCTGCCATTTGCATATACCTGATTAGTGTCAATCTAAGGTTTAGGTTTTTTATTTCTAATAAAACAAGCCTATTTTCTTTTTCTTTATACACTTTTTTTAGTCCTCTAATGATTGTGGCAATGGTTAAAAATCTATTAGTATACGCTAGTAAAATTAGTGAAGTAGCCGAAAAAAGTAGGGCTGGAGTTTCTATTTGGAGCGTCATAGGTTATCTTGTTTTAATATAAATTCAAAGTTCGTAAATCTTTGTTTAGTACTGTTTAGAAAAATATAAAAAATTTATTTATTCCCTATTTGTTTCTAAATCTTGTATGTAATCTCCATACTCCAAATAAAACAGTTCCAAGGCAAGCATTTTTTCGTTAAAAAAATCAAATATTTCGTCCCAATAGTTTTTGTTGCTCACTCCAACTCCTAATTTTTCGACCCAAATCCGACTGATAATTTTACCGTTTTCTAGCGTGAAATTTTTTTCGAAAATAAAATCTTTGACAAAATCATCTTCTAAAATGGTTTTTAAGGATTTCAGTTTTTCAAAATAGAGCATTCGTTTTTCGTCATTTCGATGTTCAATATCAATTAAAACCTGTGCTTTTTTGTTATCGACATAAAATTTAAAAGAAAAATCCTTGATTTTGGTATCGTATAAAACCCATTTTCGGGGATATTTTTCGGCAAAAGCAATCCAAAATTCCCTTTTTAATCGTTGAGTTTCCTCTTTGCTATACATGGTGTTCGTTCGATTTGAATTAGTAAATTTGCATGAATGCATTTTATGTTTCACAGGATACAAAAATAGACTTTGACGATGGATTTTCAAGACTTTTTAAAATATGTTCCAAAAATAGCAGCGCTATCACTTCCTGCTAGCACAGCCCATCTAAAAATGACACCGCAGGAACGGGTTGTTTTTCTTGAAAAGCTAGACATCAAAAGTATAAATCCGAAAATTGCTGCGGTAATGATGTTGTTGTATCCTAAAAACGGAAAAACACATTTAGTCCTTATTGTTCGCAATTCTTATCCGGGTGTTCATTCCTCCCAAATCGCATTTCCTGGTGGAAAATACGAGCCATCAGATGCTGATTACAAAACTACCGCTTTGCGTGAAACCCAGGAAGAAATAGGTATTTATCCCGATACTATCCAAGTTGTAATGCCTTTTACCAACTTGTATATTCCTCCAAGTAATTATATGGTATACCCATTTTTGGGAATTTGCAGGGATGAAATTGAATTTGTTCCTGATCCTAAAGAAGTAGCCGAAATTATCGAATTGTCTTTGTTGGATTTTTTGAGTGACGATTTGGTTATACAAACCCAAATGAAAACTTCGTATGCTCAAAACATCATTACACCCGCATTCAAAATCAAAGAACACATCGTTTGGGGAGCTACCGCAATGATGTTGAACGAGTTGAAAGAAGTACTGAAAAAGGCACTTTAGATTATAAGTTTTTGTAAATTTGTCCAGTATATTTACATAATCAATTTTTTTATGGGGTTGTTTAAGCGAAATCCATTTGGTCACATCCTTTTTATTAAGAAATTTTTAATTCGCATTTTTGCGGTTCTAACCCATAGGCGGTATAGAGGCTTCAATGATTTACAAATCGAAGGGTCTGAAATTATAAATACATTACCGCAAACCAATGTACTTTTTATATCCAATCATCAAACTTATTTTGCCGATGTTGTGGCTATGTTCCATGTGTTTAATGCTAGTTTGAGTGGTCGCCAAGACTCCATAAAAAATTTGGGCTACATCTGGCAACCCAAAATGAATGTTTATTATGTAGCTGCCAAAGAGACCATGCAAGCTGGCTTATTACCCCGTATTATGGCTTATGTTGGCGCAATAACTGTCGAAAGAACTTGGCGTGCCAAAGGCAAAGATGTAACCGAAAAACGAGATGTAAACCCCAATGATACCGAGAATATCAAAATTGCTTTAGAAGACGGTTGGGTCATTACTTTTCCCCAAGGCACTACTAAATCGTTCAAGCCAGTTCGTAAAGGAACGGCACATATCATTAAACAACACCGACCAATTGTTGTTCCGATAGTGATTGACGGTTTTCGTCGTTCGTTTGACAAAAAAGGACTACGAACTAAAAAGAAAGGGATTTTACAATCTTTTATTATCAAAGAACCTTTAGTTATTGATTATGATACCGAAACCATCGAAGAGATTGTCGAAAAGGTAGAATATGCCATCGAACAGCATCATTCTTTTCTTAAAGTAATTCCTGCCGAAGAAATCGAAGCCCAAGAAGAACTCAACAAATTACGAAATTGGGAATATTAGAGTAACACAAAGTCACTTTTATTCTTCTATCTTTTTCAACTCCTTGTAATTTGAATGGAGTTTCCGTAGTAAAATGCCGTAAAGTAATTTGTAAAACAGCCAAAAAAATCCTAGTATTAAACCAATAGTTACTAGTATTGCCGCTGACAAAACAAAAATATTCATATTGTTAACGGTAAAATCATCTTGTAAAACCAAGGACTTATTGTTGTTGATAATACCAACATAAAACCCTATTAGTATACTAACTAAAATTACCGAAAGATTGTACCAAACATAATATTGTACCGTTTTTCGGGTTTTTAGAATATCATTCATTAATTGTTTTGTTGACGTTGTAGTAGAAATGGAAATGTAATTTTTATAAAAAAAGTAAATAAACATCAATGTGATACCATAATTGAAATAGTTGAAAATTTCGAAATACAATTCAAAACTCACGTTTTTTAGATACTCATCGGTGTTAAAACACACACTGATTATTGTCCAGAGCAAAATTTCTAGAATACTTATGATAAAAATCCTCTTCACAATCGAAGAAGACTTCATGTGAAGCATTTTGTAAATTTCTGATTCCGAAATTGGCTTAAAGGAATCCTTATTTTTTTGCCAATCTTTTTTCAATAAATCCAGCTCTTTCATAAATGTAAAATTTAATTCTTCATAGGTCATTTTAGGTTATCGCCTTTTTATTTTTTGGAGTTTGCTTTTGCAAACTCGTATTTTTTGGCGATTTCATAATCGTTAAGGATTTAATATTTTTCGTAATTTCCCTTTTATTCTATTCATTTTGACTCTCGCATTTACAGGGCTAATCCCTAATGTCTCCGAAATTTCAGTATAATCTTTATCTTCTAGATACATATAAACTAAGGCTTTGTCAATATCATTAAGTTGGTATACCGCTTGATACATGAGTTTTAATTGTTCCTCTTCTTCAGTGTTATAATCCTCTTGACTAATAAAAAAAGAATGCTTTTCATAGTCTGTAGTTTTTACAGTTCGAGTGCTTTTTCGATATAATGTAATGGCAGTATTCAATGCCACTCTGTAGGCCCAAGTCGAAAATTTGCTTTCGCCACGAAACTTTGGGAAGGCTTTCCATAGCTGAATGGTGATTTCTTGAAACAAATCTTTATGAGCATCCGCATCATTAGTATACAACCTACAAATCTTGTGGATGATATTCTGATTGGCTTTTAATTGCAGTACAAAAGACTGTTCTAAATTTTCGCTCATATTTTGGTTAGTGGTGCAAAAAAGGATTTTGTTACAATTTAAGTAATTTTATTTAGGAGCACAACAATTCTACATTTCAAATTACAGTTGTCCCGCTTTTCGCTTCAATCTGTCATTACGATTGAATCATTGCAAGGAACAAAGCAATCTGTGTGGCGCAATAACAGGATTTTCACTTCTATC
The DNA here is from genome assembly GCA_043770135.1 of Flavobacterium sp. Lineage (GTDB taxonomy): Bacteria > Bacteroidota > Bacteroidia > Flavobacteriales > Flavobacteriaceae > Flavobacterium. The sequence goes on from JAYVIN010000120.1 coordinate 18,026, forward strand.
GGGGCTATTCCGTAACTTTTATTTTCCTAAAATACTTTTTTAATCTGCGAAAATCTATAAAATCTGTTGCAAAGAACTTAAATTTGTTTCTATAGAAAATCTATTTATATGAACATTCCAGAATCCAAAAATCCAAGAATAATAATCATTGGCGGTGGCTTTGCAGGAATTGCACTAGCCAAACAGCTTAAAAACAAAAAAGTTCAAGTGGTTTTATTGGATAAACACAATTACCACACTTTTCAACCACTGTTGTATCAAGTAGCCACAGGCGGATTGGAAGCCGGCTCAATAGCTTATCCCATTCGAAAAGTTTTTCAAGAATACCATGATTTCTATTTTCGATTAACTTCTGTAAGAGAAATTGATTCTCAAAATAAAAAAGTCATTACCGAAATTGGCGATTTGAGTTATGATTATCTCGTGATTGCTACGGGTTCTAAAACCAATTATTTTGGCAACAAAGAAATAGAGCGTAATGCGATGGCAATGAAAACCATTCCGCAATCACTCAATATTCGAAGTTTAATACTCGAAAATTTTGAGCAAGCAGTTTTGACAAAAGACAGTTCCGAAAAAAGTAGTTTAATCAATTTTGTGCTTGTGGGTGGCGGGCCCACAGGAGTAGAGCTCGCTGGTGCTCTAGCCGAAATGAAAAAGGAAATATTACAAAAAGATTATCCGGATTTAGACATTGCAAAAATGGGAATCCATCTCATACAAGCTGGCGATCGAATTTTGGATTCAATGAGTGAAAAATCATCTCAGGAAGCTGAAAAATTTTTAAAAAAATTGGGCGTTACCATTTGGAAAAACCTCCGAGTTACTAATTATGATGGGCGCACCATAACCACAAATTCTGATTTAACTTTTGAAACCGCTACCTTAATCTGGACAGCAGGAGTAAAAGGGGCTTTGGTTTCGGGTCTTGATGCTCAATCATTGGTCGAGAATGCAAAACGAATCCGCGTCAATGAATTTAATCAGGTAAAGGGGTACGATACTATTTTTTCCATTGGGGATATTGCCATGATGGAACTCGAAGCGTATCCATTTGGGCATCCTATGATGGCGCAACCTGCGCTACAGCAGGGTAAATTATTAGGTGACAATTTAATAAAATTGATTCAGAACCAATCCATGAAAGCTTTTGATTATAATGACAAAGGCGCTATGGCAACCATTGGTCGTAATAAAGCAGTTGTCGATTTGCCTAACTTTCATTTTAGTGGCGTTTTTGCTTGGTTTGTTTGGATGTTTGTACATTTATTTTCCCTCATTGGATTCAAAAATAAGGCTGTAGTTTTCTTGAATTGGGTCTATAATTACATCCGTTATGACCGTGAAGGCCGTTTGATTATTCGCCCATTTAAAAAGAAAAGTTTTGTGACTTTTACGAGTGATGAGGTTTAAATTAACTTTGAAAAAGTTGTTTAGAGATTTTCTAAGTTTTTTTAATGATATAACTTAGTTTTTAACCAATTTATAAGTTGCTGTTTTATTATTATCTGTTACTTTCAGCAAATAAATTCCTTTCGATAAATTAGAAAAATTGTTTTGAATATGATTTGCTTTGTACACTGTTTTTCCTTCTAAATTACTTAATTCATATTCCGAATGGTTATTTTCTTCCGAAATTGAAATGTAATTTGAAAACGGATTAGGGTAAATATTTATTTTATCATTTTTTATATTCATACCTATTACTAAAGTATTTTCGGTAACAAGTACAATTAAAGTAATTGATTTTGAAGTAGTTGTATTAGTTGAAGTCAGCTTTACAAAATAGGCGTCACTGGTGCTGAATAGATGAGACGGATTTTTGTCGGTACTTGTATTGGAGGTTCCACTTGTAGGATCATCAAAATTCCAACTGTACGAAGTGGCATTTAGACTTAAATTCTGAAAATTTACCGTGTCGCCAGCAACTGGAATTAATGGGGTATAAGCAAAGGCTGCCACAGGAACATCACTAACCGTTAGGTACGAAACAAATGTGGAGTCCGAAGTACCATTGCCAGCAATGAGCGTAACAGTATAAGTGCCATTGGTATTAAAAATATGGGTCGGATTCCTCTCCGTACTTGTATTTGTTGTGTTTGTAGGGTCGCCAAAATTCCAACTGTAGGTAGTAGCATTGATACTTAAATTCTGAAATTCCACATTTTGTCCCGTAACTGGCGGACGTGGTGTATAGGTAAATAGTGCTGCTGGAACATCGGTAACCACTACTTGTATCGTTACAGAATCAGTGTAGGTGGCATTGCTAGACGTGAGCGTGACGTTATAGGTTCCGTTGGCGCTATATGCATGCGTTGGATGCTGCGCGGTACTCGTGTTGTTACTGCTCGAAGGATCGCCAAAATTCCAACTATAGGTAGTAGCATTGATGCTTAAATTTTGAAAATTTACATCTTCTACAGCATTTGGTATTGTTGGCGTGTAAGCAAAAAGAGCAGTAGTTTCAAAATCTTTTTTAGTATCCAAATACTCAATTTTGGTAGTTGCCCAAACGTTGGCAGCAAAGGACTGGGTTACAATCAAAATGGGATATTTTTTGGAAGCATCAAACCATTTTAATTCTCTACTTGTTCGGATTACTCTAGGAAGTCCTTGACTACCAATGGAAATGCTATCGTTTTGAACTAAGGTAGTGGTCATTCGCAAAGCATTTGTAAAATTCCCATAAGGGGTTTTTATGCTTCCCCAACCATCGACAACGTTTGTTCTAGACAGTGTTTTTTCTTGGTAATAAAAGCCAGGAATATTAACCCTGTATGTGGAATTGCTACTATCCGTTTTTCCATAACTTATTGGAAAAGTATAAATTTTGTCAGCAGTTGTGTATATATTTGGAACGGGTATTAATGTTCCATTATAATTTATTCTATCTGCCGAGGCTACTTCTGTCAATTCGGTGTTCGATTTTTTATAATAATAATTCAAATCTTGGATGCCAATTGTGGTCTGACCAACGGTTAGCGAAGCTGAAGTTCCATCTGTTGAAGATAAATTCGTATTATTAGCACCGCGAAGGTTATAAATAAAAGGAAATATAGCTACCGAGTATCCAGTTGAGTTTGGATTTCTAAATTGCAATTCTTTTTGAGAAATCCCAGCCAGTGATGTGAAGTCCCAATTAAAGTTAGTTCCTGTTGTGTTATAATTGAGTGTGTAATTATTGGCAGTTGTTAAATAGAAAACATCACCAACAGCTGCATAATCCGAAGAATTGTAAGTGCTTTGAGCAATTGAATTACTTAGTGCAACTAATAGTAAGATCAGCGAAAATCCTATTTTTTTTAGTTTTTGTATCATAATAATTAGTTTTAAATTTATTTTATATTGTTGTTTTTAAATCTTTTTTCTTGAATTCGATCATATTCCAATTCATAATCTGGGTTTTCGGTCCGCATTAATCTATCCCAAAATCGAAAGTATAAACTATAATTTCCATCGAATTTTTTATGGTGCAGGTTGTGATATACAGAACTATTGATGATTTCAAATAAATAAGAATTTC
>JAYVIN010000121.1:0-2669 GCA_043770135.1 Flavobacterium sp.
CAAGAATCTAAAGCAACCGATTTACTCTTCTTAGTTATCTGAGTTCTTCCTGTTCTTACTAATTGTTGAATTGTTGGCATAATTAATACTAAAATTTCTTATATATTAAACTTCCCGCTTTTTACGGGGTTGCAAATGTAGTAATTATTTCTTTCTAAACAAACCATAATTAATTAATTTTTGCAAGAAGTAATTATTTGTAGTTTAAGACTATAAAGAATAGACTGTGCATCAAACTTGCATTAAAATAAAACAATAGTTAGCACGAAATTTCGTTACCATTTTTTATAAAATTATTAGTTGACAAAATTTTAGATTTTTATATTACTTTTATTAAAATTTACCAATACTTGAAAGCCCTAACATCGTTTATATTAATTTTGATCTTTAGTTTCAATTGTTCTGCCCAGAATTTTCATTTAAAATTAATAGGTGATTCAATTTTTGAAAACAAGGTTCTTGATTCGATGAATTATATATCGAAACACCAAAATATTAAATCCTTAACTGACGAGATTAATCTAACTTCTGAAAAACTATCAAAAAAAGGATATATTGAGAGCCAACTCCTCGAAAACACTAAAGAAAATGATTCTAGTTATGTGGCAAAATTGAGCTTGGGAAAAAGAATAAAATCGATACATATATACATTGACAGTAATTCCGAAATAAAAGATTTAATTTCATTGGATAAAACAAAGGATACTTTACCACTTCCTTATGCTGAAATAGAATCATTCCTAAATAAAACTTTAAAAAAATTAGAACAAAATGGATTCGCTCTTGCAAAACTAAAATTAGCAAACATCCAAAAGAAAAATAGTTCGCTATATGCTGATTTGCAATTTGAATCTGGAAAACTAAGACAATTAAATGCAATCGTAGTAAAATTTGGCGAAAGCGATAAAAAAGCCAACTTCCCCGCAGGACATTTAAAACAAGTAAATCGAAAATACCACAACAGCACTTTCAATCAGGATGTGGTACGGAAGATTTATGATGATTTTGGTAAATTTGGTTTTGTTAACCAAATAAAATATCCTGAGATCTTATTTACGAAAGACACTACCAAAGTTTATGTGTATTTAGAGAAAAGAAAATCAAACACCTTTGATGGATTCATAGGTTTCACTAATAATGAGAGCTCAAAATTAGTTTTCAACGGTTATTTAGATTTAACATTAGAAAATGCCCTTAAAGCTGGAGAGCAATTTTCGCTTAATTGGAAAAGTGACGGAAACAATCAAAGAACGTTCAAGACTAGTATCGATTTACCTTATTTGTTTAAAAGCCCAGTTGGTATAAAAGCACAAATTTACATCTTCAAGCAAGACAGCATCTTTCAAAACACAAAAACAACCATTGACTTAGGATATTTTGTGGATTATAGCACACGAATATATTTAGGCTATCAATCCACTGAATCCAGCGATATTCAAAATACAAATAATAGTACCATTAGTGATTATAACAACTCCTATCTCACCTCAAATTTAGAATACTCAAAATTTGATTATATGAATTCAACATTTCCAAAAAAAGCGAGCCTTTCACTCACCTTAGGAACAGGAAAAAGGAAAACAACTGGTTTAGAGGAAACAGTAGGAACAAATAAGCAGACTTTTATCAATGTCAATGCGATGTATAACCTCTATCTGAATAAAAAAAACTGTTTTAACATAAATTATCAAAATAATTTCCTAAAAAGTGACTCCTACATAATAAATGAATTATACCGTTTTGGTGGTGTGAAATCGATTAGAGGTTTTGTGGAGAACAGCTTGCAAGCTAATTTTATGACGGCAGTTATTACCGAGTACCGTTATATCATTTCTCCTGATTTATATATTAACTCTATTTTAGATTATGGTTATTATAAAGACAATACAACAAATTATGAAGCAAACATTCTCGGTATTGGACTAGGAATCGCACTTCGAACAAAAAATGGAAATCTTAAACTATCTTTTTCAAACGGTAGTAATGACGGGCAAAACATTACATTTTCAAACACCCTCGCAAACCTAAACTACAATATTGAATTTTAGGTATTATTTCAAAACTTTTTTCAAGTTACGCAATTATTCAGCATTAACAAATGTTAAAATTCACGTTGAAACTTAAAATTTGTTATAAAAATTTAGGTATGTTAAGAAATTATTAAGAGTTTTGCAAATAAACTAAATCAAAATAAATTAATATGAGATCAAAATTCAAATGGATTTTTACGCTGTTAGTAGCGTTATCAATGCAGTTTTCTTTTGCACAAGAGAAAACAATATCAGGAGTCGTATCAGATAGCTCAGGTCCAATTCCAGGTGTTAATGTTGTTGTGAAAGGAAGCAAAAACGGTGTGCAAACCGACCTTGATGGAAAATATGCCGTCAAAGCTAAACAAGGTGACGTTCTTGAGTTCACTTTTTTAGGAATGGATTCTGTAGTAAAGACTGTGGGAGCATCATCATTAGTTAATATAACAATGAGGGAAAATGCCGGGGAAAAACTGCAAGAGGTAGTAGTAACATCATTCGGAATTAAAAGAGATAAAAAATCTCTAGGTTACTCAACACAAAAAATCGACGCGGAACTACTTACTGCAGCAAGAGCTACAAACGTGACCAATCAACTTGTAGGTAAGGTAGCTGGTGTTCGTGTAACTGGATCGGGAG
>JAYVIN010000122.1:0-58716 GCA_043770135.1 Flavobacterium sp.
TGAATTTGCTTGTAAAAGTCATAGCCGAAATGAAAAATATCAGTTTTGGCAATATGGAAATCATCCCGAAGAAATTTTTTCTGAAAAGTTCTTTTGGTCTAAATTAGATTATATTCATTTGAACCCTGTTCGTGCAGGAATTGTTGACAAGGCTTCTCATTATCTGTATTCAAGTGCTTCTAATTATGTTGACGATAATGGGGTAATAGAAATTACAAAGGTCGATAATCCAGTCATAGATGTTTTGAAAACACAATCAATTAGTACTATTTATAATTGTAATGAAGGTCGGAGACCTTCTATCACATCCTCAAAGTCGGAGACTTTGCGGAGCATAGAAAGATTTATTTTTCAATGATTTGAATGTAAATATCTTTAGAAAGAAAATAGTGAATTACAGCCCCGATAGAAACGAAAATCCTCCCGATTTTTCATCGGGAGATTGTAGTGAATAGCGGGAAATATATCCTTAGGAAACAAAATGTTTTGCTCCTAAAAAAATAAAGCAAGTGATTATTTATTAAGACGGTTTTTATCCTTTTGTAGATTTCCTCTGGGTTGATCGGCTTCTTGAAGGACAATATCGGAATGTAGGAACTGAGCGGCGGCAGCCGAATCTTTTACTTTTGTTGCAGTTCGTTCTAGCATATCGGATTCAAATTCTTTTAAAACACATTCTCTAAGCCCTATTTTTCGCCATTGTGATTTTGGTCCACATCTTTTGCTAATTATTCGAGCGAGTTGGACCGCATCAAGTAGTGCTTGGTTTGCGCCTTGTCCTTTGAATGGACTCATTGGGTGGGCTGCGTCTCCAATCAGGGTGGCTTGTCCAGCGTTTTCTAATAATTCCGATGGAAGTACTACTCGATCATATACGGGATAACCTGAAATTTGAGCTTCGAGTGTGGCTGATACAATTTGGGGAACAGGAGTGTGCCAAAGGGTTCTGCGACAAGCCTCCTCTTTGAGCTTTTGAGGACCTTGAGCACTAAGTGCCTTAGCCTCATTTTCGAGCATTGGAAAACTCAATTGCCACATCACCGAGTCGGCTGTAAACGGCATAATGTAGATTCGTTCGTTGCCATTGGCGGTTTGAAATACTGTGGAAGAGTCCAGTAAATCACTAGAAATGCCTTCGAGTGCTGCCAAAGGACAAATTCCCAATATAACGATGCAATCCAGATAACGTAAAGGTGTTTTTTTTTCGCCAATTAGGAACCTCCGTACGGCACTTCGAATGCCATCGGCACCAACTACAAGATCCGCCTTTGCGGATTGAATGGCTCCGTTTACTTCAAAGTTGATGGTAATATCATCAACTTTTGTTTCCTTAAAATCGATTAATTGATGTCCCCATTGCACAGCGTTATTTCCACCGAGTTGTTCCAGTAACTCAGCACGCAAAGCTTGGCGAGCGATATGTACATTAGAACGTTTGGTTGTCGATTTTTTATCTTCGGTCAACCACTTTCGTATTCCCCATTCCCCTACTACTTTTCCATCGGTTGTATGAACCAGATGTTTGGTCGAGAAAACGCCTCCTTTTAAATTAAAAATTCCTAATCCTTCGATGGCTTTACTGGCTTGTTGCAAAGTGAGTCCATAGCCTTGAGATCTCGCTTCGAAGTTGTAATCGCGCTCATAAAGTGTGAAGGGAATTCCACGGTGTAAACAGGCAACAGCCAATGCCGTTCCGCCTATTCCACCACCAATAATTGAAATATGAGGGTAATTTTCAAAATCGGGTTTGGGAGTGCTTGTTGCGGAAACCAAACCGCATCCGTTACAGTGTAAGCAGCGGTGCAAATGTCCTTTTGGACGCATTGGAGCTGTTCCCTCTTCATTAGATTTTTCGAATTGATCTAATTCACTTTGGTAGCGGTCTCGTGCTTTCTTGGTGAGTCCTTTATTTTTTTTGCCAAGACCTTGACATTTGGGACAACTAGCCCATATTTTGTCTTTGTTTTCCACTTTAGAAAGTTGTTTTACATAGAATGAAGGTGTGTCATTATCTATTCAAACGCCTGTCATTATTTTGCTGAGGTCTTCTTGGACCAAAGCTATTATTACTACTTCGGTTAGGATTTTCAGTATTTGGTTTTCTAGGGGTAGAATGGCGTTGCTGTCTTCCTTGTCCTTGTTTGATTGGCTCTGTTGAAGCGTTTGGATCTGGATCAAAACCTGCAATGTTTTCTTTAGGCAATTTTAAACCAACCAATTTTTCGATATCTCTTAAAAAAACAGTTTCGTCTGGACTAAACAGTGAAATGGCTTCGCCACTTGCTCCAGCTCTTCCAGTTCGACCAATTCTGTGTACGTAATCTTCAGGAATATTAGGTAATTCAAAATTCACAACGTGTGGCAATAATGGAATATCCAATCCACGAGCTGCAATATCTGTAGCGACTAAAGCGGTTAGACTTCCGTTTTTGAAACCTTCCAAAGCTTTGGTTCTAGCGCCTTGTCCTTTGTTTCCGTGAATCGCTGCTGCTTTTATACCCGCAGCAATCATACTTTCGGTTAGTTTGTTGGCACCTTGTTTGGTTCGGGTAAAAACCAAAATCTGTTTCCAGTTGCCTTCCGTAATCAGTTTGATGATTAATTCGGTTTTTTTTTCTTTGGCACAAGGATATACTTTTTGTATAATGGCCTCAACAGTCGTGTTTTCGGGTGTTGCTTCGACCTGAACAGGATGGTGCAAAATGCCCATTGCCAAAGTTTTGATCTCTCTTGAAAAAGTGGCAGAGAACATTAAGTTTTGTCTTTTGGACGGTAATACTTTCATAATGCGTTCGATATCACGTAAGAATCCCATGTCCAACATTCGATCGGCTTCATCTAAAACTAGAATCTCCACTTTAGAAAGCGTAATTAAACCTTGATTTTGCAAATCGATTAATCTTCCCGGAGTTGCCACTAAAATATCAACACCTTGCCGCAATTGAGCCACTTGTGGATTTTGGTTTACGCCTCCAAAAATCACCGCGCTACGAATATCCAAGAATTCGCTGTATTCTTTTATGTTGGCTAATATTTGAGCAGCTAATTCTCGTGTTGGAGTCAATATCAAGGCTCGAATGGGTCTGTGACTGAGGTGTTTCCCTTGGGATAAAATCTGTAATATTGGTAAAGTGAAACCAGCTGTTTTACCAGTTCCTGTTTGGGCAGATGCCAATACATCTTTACCTTCTAAGATAGGTGGAATTGCTTTTTTTTGAATTGGCGATGGAGTTGTGTATCCTTTTTTGCTGATGGCTTTTAGCAAAGCATCCGATAATCCTAATGAGTTGAATGACATAAAATGTATTTATGAAGTAAAAACAAAATTGGTGTACTTCTTTAATTTGGCGCAAAGGTACTGTTAATTTTATGGATGCGACTTTGATTGTGAAATATAGTGTTTTTTAGAAGTCTTACTAAAATCCACTGATAATGAATTTTATAATGAAGGTAACTCAATCAATCGACGATTTTGAAGTTTCTCTAGAGTGATTTCTTCTCATATTCCCGAAGCAATAAAATACCGAAGTTTAGACCGTGATGGTTGGTTGAGGGGATTTGTAAAAGGGCATTTTACTTTAAAATGTTAGCACTTTATAGCTTTTATGCTTTTGTAACTGTTTTTCAAAATTTAGGGCTGTACAACAGCTAAAGCTTTTAGGCGACGTTAAAAGGAAGATGGTTTTGTACCAAATCAAAAATGATAAATTAGAACTTTGCATTATCGTTCCGCAGCCTAACGAAATTCTGCTTCTGCATTATTTCCATTCATAACTCCATCTGCTTTTTATCCAAAAATGCTTTTTGCTTCCGAATTTTCTCCAAGTTTAGTCCAATTATATCTCATTTCTTCCTTAAAATGATGTCTACAAGACTCTTCAATCCCAAAAATTGCCAGAAAATTAAATAGATTCTTGGCATTTTTTTATTAAATATTAAGCTTTTTATTTAATTATGTGTAATTGCGGACAATAAAAAATATTATTACAAACCTTCAAAAGAACCCATATCCATAGTAAAAAACAAACCAAAACCGTAGCTTTGCTTCCGCTCCCGAAACTTCGGGACGGAATTAAAAATTTATGCTAGAAAACGATAACAACATTGAAGTATTGGGTGCGCGAGTACACAATTTAAAAAATATAGACGTCCGCATTCCGCGGGAAAAACTAGTGGTTATTACGGGACTTTCGGGTTCAGGAAAATCATCTCTTGCTTTCGACACCATTTATGCCGAAGGACAACGCCGTTATGTAGAGACTTTTTCAGCTTATGCCAGACAATTTTTGGGTGGATTGGAACGTCCCGATGTCGATAAAATTGATGGACTTTCGCCTGTAATCGCCATCGAACAAAAAACTACTAGTAAAAGTCCCCGTTCGACTGTTGGCACCATAACCGAGATTTATGACTTCCTACGTTTGTTGTATGCTCGAGCTGCAGAAGCGTACAGTTACAACACGGGCGAAAAAATGGTTTCTTATGACGATGAGCAAATCAAAGAATTGATTATCCAAGATTTTGCTGGAAAGCGCATCAATATTCTGGCTCCGATTATTCGTGCCCGAAAAGGACATTATGCCGAATTGTTCCAACAAATTGCCAAACAAGGCTTTTTGAAAGTCCGAATCAATGGCGAAATAAAAGACATTACTACAGGAATGAAACTCGATCGGTATAAAACCCACGACATCGAGATTGTAATTGACAGAATGGAGATAACTTCAGATTTAAAAAGCTCTTCCTTTGGAGGGGTTGGGGAGGATAAACGTTTGGCCGAAAGCATTAAAACCGCAATGTATCAGGGCGAAAATGTCTTGATGATTTTAGACCAAGACACGAATGAAATTCGGTTTTTTAGTCGGAATTTGATGTGTCCTACAACTGGAATTTCCTATCAAAATCCGGAACCCAATTTGTTTTCGTTCAACTCGCCAAAAGGAGCTTGCGACCATTGCAAAGGTTTGGGAACAGTAAATGAAATTAACATCAAGAAGATTATTCCCATTCCAAAATTATCAATAAACAAAGGAGGTTTTGCCCCTTTGGGCGAATACAAAAGCAGTTGGATGTTCAAGCAACTGGAAATCATTGGCGAGAAATTTGGATTTAAACTAACTGATGCTATTTCTACAATTTCCGAAGAAGCAATGGAAATGATTTTGAATGGTGGCAAAGAAAAATTCTCAGTGGAATCGAAAGTTTTGGGTGTAACCAAAGAATACAAAATTGAATTTGAAGGTATTGCCCCTTTTATCAAAAACCAACACGACGAAAGTAATTCGAATACGATAAAGCGTTGGGCAAAGGAATTTATGGACGAAGTGCAATGTCCAGAATGTGAGGGTTCAAGATTGAAAAAAGAAGCTTTATTTTTCAAAATTAATGAAAAAAATATAGCCGAATTATGCGCTATGGATATTTCGGAAGTGACGGCTTGGTTTCGGGATTTAAATACTGTTTTGTCCGAAAAACAAAAAACAATTGCTACTGAAGTCATCAAGGAAATTAAGGATAGATTAGCCTTTTTGATGAATGTTGGTTTAGATTATTTGGCTTTAAATCGAAGCTCCAAATCCCTTTCGGGTGGCGAAGCACAACGTATTCGATTGGCGACACAAATTGGGTCACAATTAGTGGGTGTTCTGTATATTCTGGATGAACCGAGTATTGGTTTACATCAAAGAGACAACGATAAATTGATTCATTCCTTGGAACAATTGCGCGATATTGGCAACTCGGTTATTGTGGTCGAACACGATAAAGATATGATTGAACGTGCCGATTATGTGATTGATATAGGTCCAAAAGCAGGAAAATATGGTGGCGAAATCATTAGTATTGGCACACCCGCCGAAACCCTAAAATCGGATACGATTACAGCCCAATACTTGAATGGAAAAATGAAATTAGAAATTCCTCTAAAACGTCGTGAGGGCAACGGGAAATTCTTAAAACTAATTGGGGCAACGGGAAACAACCTGAAAAATGTAGCTATAGAATTGCCTTTGGGAAAAATGATTTGCGTAACAGGAGTTTCGGGAAGCGGTAAATCGACTTTGATAAATGAAACCCTCTACCCTATTTTGAATGCCTATTATTTTAATGGTGTCAAAAAACCGCAGCCTTATAAAAAGATTGAAGGATTAGAACATATCGACAAAGTAATTGCTATTGACCAAAGCCCAATTGGTAGAACACCACGATCGAATCCTGCAACTTATACCGAGGTTTTTACCGAAATTAGAAACCTGTTTACGATGACTTCCGAGAGTATGATTCGGGGATATAAAGCAGGACGTTTTAGTTTTAACGTGAAAGGTGGACGCTGCGAAACCTGCGAAGGTTCGGGAGTGCGAACGATTGAAATGAACTTCCTACCCGATGTGTATGTAGAATGTGAAACCTGCCAAGGGAAGCGTTTTAATAGAGAAACTTTGGAGATTCGTTACAAAGGAAAATCAATTTCGGATATTTTGAATATGAATATTGACGAGGCGGTTCCTTTTTTTGAAATGATTCCAAAGATTTATCGAAAAGTAAAAACCTTGCAAGATGTTGGTTTGGGTTATATTACTTTAGGTCAACAAAGCACTACACTTTCGGGAGGCGAAGCCCAACGCATCAAACTAGCTGGAGAATTAGCTAAAAAAGATACTGGAAATACGTTTTATATATTGGATGAACCCACAACTGGTTTGCATTTTGAGGATATTCGGGTGTTGATGGAAGTTATAAATAAGCTTGTTAATAAAGGAAATACAATTTTAATTATCGAACACAATATGGATGTGATTAAACTTGCTGATTACATCATCGATATTGGTCCCGAAGGAGGAAAAGGAGGTGGTGAAGTTGTTGCAAAAGGAACTCCAGAGGAAGTTGCGAAAAATAAAAAAAGCTATACTGCGCAGTTTTTGAAAAAAGAGTTAGTTTAGTTTCGTTGGAACAGAACATTTTGTAACAACGTCCCAAAAGCTATCGGGATTAATCCAATGTATAAAAAAATACGTATATGAGATTAGCCGCTAAAAGAAAAAAATATGAGATTAGAAGATTTTGAAAAAGACGATGAAAAAATCATCCAAAATAAGTTTAAAAGAAAGACTTGGAACGAAATACGAGCCAACGACAGCTGGGCAATTTTTAAGATTATGTCCGAATTTGTCAATGGATTTGAAAGTATGTCACGAATTGGACCTTGCGTAACTATTTTTGGATCGGCGCGAACAAAACCAGACACAACTTATTATTTATTAGCCGAAAAAATTGCTTATAAAATAAGTAAAGCAGGCTATGGTGTGATTACTGGTGGTGGCCCAGGTATTATGGAAGCTGGAAACAAAGGAGCGCATTATGGCGGAGGAACTTCGGTAGGATTGAATATTGAGTTGCCTTTTGAGCAACATTTTAATCCCTTTATTGATCATGATAAAAACCTAAATTTTGATTATTTCTTTGTTAGAAAAGTCATGTTTATCAAGTATTCACAAGGTTTTGTGGTCATGCCTGGAGGTTTTGGAACACTAGACGAAATGTTTGAAGCCTTGACTTTAATCCAGACTAAAAAAATTGGAAAATTCCCAATTATATTGGTTGGAACTGCTTTTTGGTCGGGATTAATAGATTGGATAAAAACAGTTTTAATAGAGCAAGAACAAACAGTGAGTGCTGAAGATTTAGATTTATTTAAAATAGTAGACACCGAAGATGAAGTAGTCGAAGTTCTAGACAAATTCTACAAAAAATATGATTTATCGCCTAATTTTTAATCCTAAAATAAATCATTGAAATCATTCCTTAAAATCTTCATTTCTTTTTTGGTATTGTTTGTATCCACCAAACAATATGGTCAAAATAATTCCCATATTGTAGTTGAACTTAATCCAGAAAAGAAAACACTACTTGTTCAGCAAAAAATAGTTTTTCACAATCAATCACAAGACACCTTAAGCTCAATTGTCCTAAATGATTGGAACAATGCCTATTCTAATAAAAATACGCCTCTTGCCAATCGGTTTTCTGATGAATTTTATAGAGGTTTTCATTTAGCTAAAGAAGAAGAACGAGGAAGCACCACTGTTTTAAGTCTTACTAATTCTGCAAAATCGGAGTTGGTTTGGAATAGAACTGATGAAAATCCTGATTTTATAATTGTAGATTTAAAAGATAAATTAGCTCCAAATCAGCAAATCTATTTACAACTCTCCTATATCGTAAAAATTCCTAGCGATAAGTTTACCAAATACGGTTATAGCGAAAATGGCAGTATGATTTTAAAAAACTGGTTTTTGACACCCGCTCGATACGAAAATCATGCTTTTGCTACATACAACAACAACAATCTAGATGATATCGCCAATGGTGTTTCTGATTATACTGTTGAACTAAAAATACCTTCTTCCCCAAACAGTTCAGAAGTTACAACCGATTTAAATACCACCAAAAAAACGCAAATCGAAAACTATACCGTCTATGAATTAAGTGGCGAAAACAGAACTGATTTTAGTCTTTTTATTGAATCAAAATCCAGCTATACTAGTTTCAAAAACAGTTCGCTAGAAATAGTAAGTAATCTTTCGAACCAAAAAATTGATGGGATTCATACAGCAATTATTATCAATCAAATAGTCGATTTTACTACTGATTTTATTGGGCAATATCCATACGAAAAAATCACTGTTTCTCAGGTAGATTATGACCGAAATCCATTTTATGGTTTAAATCAATTGCCTTCTTTTTTGAGTCCGTTTCCTGATGAGTTCATATTTGAAATTCAATTTCTTAAAACCTACTTGAATAATTATCTCAAAAACAGTTTGAAATTAGACCCCAGAAAAGACAATTGGATTTATGATGGAATTCAGGTGTATGCAATGATGAAATATATAGATGAATACTATCCTGACAGCAAAATGATGGGGAGGATTTCAAAGATTCGTTTACTGAAAAGTTTTAATCTTACTCAATTGGGATTTAATGAGCAATACGGCTATTTTTATATGCTTATGGCTCGAAAAAATTTAGACCAACCGCTAAATAATTCAAAAAATACTCTAATCAAGTTTAATGAACAAATCGCCAACAAATACAAAGCAGGTGTGAGTTTTAAGTATTTATCTGATTATTTGGGAGATACTATAGTCAACAAAAGCATACAGGATTTTTACATTCAAAACACTGAAAAACAAACCCGTAGAACTGATTTTGAAACTATTTTGAAATCGAATACCAATCAAGACATTAGTTGGTTTTTTAACACTATTATAGACACCCGAGATTTAATTGATTATAAAATTAAACAAGTTTCTAAAACTGAGGATGAGCTACAATTTTCGTTAAAAAACAAGACAAATATTCCTGTTCCTATTCCAGTTTATGGTTTTAAAAAAGGAGAAATCGTTTTTAAAGAATGGTTGTATCCAAAAAATATAGATAGCATTTATAGCTTTAAAATAAAAGACGTTGACAAAATTGTTTTGAACTTTAAAAATGAGGTTCCAGAATATAATTTGAGAAACAACTGGAAAAAAATTGGAGGTTTCTTCCCGAACAACAGACCCATAAAGTTTGTGTTTATGAAAGATTTTGAAGATCCCTATTACAATCAAATTTTATACGTTCCTACTTTAGGTTATAATTTATATGACGGGCTTACTCTTGGAATGCGGCTTCACAACCGAACTATTTTAGACAAACCTTTTGTGTTTGACATTAATCCTGCTTATTCTACAACATCAAAATCGCTTTCTGGATCGGCAGTTTTTATCATTAATCAAAATTACAGAAACAGTAATTTGTTTAATATTCGCTATTCAGCCAGCGGTTCTTATTTTCATTATGCTCCAGATGCTACTTACTTAAAACTGAATCCATCGATTGTTTTCAACATTCGAGAGGACAACATTAGAAACAATCACAAACAATTATTTTTAGTGCGACAAGTGCTTGTTGATAGAGAAAAAAGTGCTTTTGTAGTCGATAATACCGACGAAAACTACTCCGTTTTCAACGCAAAATACTATAATTCAAAAACAGAAATTACCAAACATTTTAATTTTGTAACTGATTTTCAAATAGCCCGTGATTTTGGCAAAATTGTAACCGAATTTGGATTTAGAAAATTATTAAATAGCAACCGACAATTCAATTTAAGACTGTATGCAGGACGTTTTTTGTACAATAAAACCAATTCCGATTTTTTTAGTTTTGCCTTAGACAGACCCACGGATTATCTTTTTGATTACAATTTTTTTGGAAGATCCGAAAGTACGGGTTTATTCAGTCAACAATACATTATTGCTGAAGGCGGCTTCAAATCTAAACTTAAAAACCCTTATGCAAATCAATGGATAACAACTCTAAACACTAGCTTTTCTATTTGGAATTGGGTCGAGGCATATGGTGATTTGGGTATAATAAAAAACAAATACCAAAAGGAAAAATTTGTTTATGATAGTGGTATTCGACTTAACTTAGTGACCGATTATTTCGAGTTGTATTTTCCTGTTTATTCGAACAATGGCTGGGAAATTTCTCAAGAAAAATATGCTCAAAAAATTCGTTTTATTATTACTTTTAGTCCAAGAACTTTGACTACGCTATTTACTCGAAAATGGTTTTAGTAACTCTGAAAAAAGAATAAATAATTTTCTTTTTATAAATTTGACAAAACAAAACCAACTAAATGAACGATTTCCTTAAATACCAAGCTCAAACCACTCCCTATCCACTAGGAATGGAAGTTTCGTATGCCAAAGGGTCGTATATTTTTGATATTAACAATAAAAAATACCTTGATTTTACGGCTGGGGTTTCGGCTTGTACTTTAGGACACCAACCTGCGAGAGTGAATCAGGCGATAAAAGACCAATTGGACAAATATTCACATGTGATGGTCTATGGGGAATATTCTCAAAGTCCAGCTGTGGAATATTGTAAACTTTTGGCTTCACTTCTACCCGAACCATTGAAAAAAACCTATTTGGTTAATTCGGGTACCGAAGCCATTGAAGGAGCCTTAAAACTCGCCCGAAGAGTTACGGGCAGAAGCCAATTGATTTCGTGTCACAATGCCTATCACGGCAACACCATGGGATCGTTGAGTGTAATGGGATTTGAAGAGCGTAAACAAGTTTTTCGTCCGTTGATTCCAGATGTTGATTTTATCACCTTCAACAACGTAGCTGATTTGGATAAAATAACAGAGAAAACAGCAGGAATTCTTTTGGAAACCATACAAGGTGGTGCAGGATTTATCGAACCCGAGAATGATTTTTTAAAAAAAGTACGAAAGCGTTGTACCGAAATGGGGGCTTTACTGATTCTTGACGAAATACAACCCGGTTTTGGACGAACAGGAAACCTTTTTGGATTCCAAAATTATGATATTGTTCCCGATATTTTGGTTATGGGAAAAGGAATGGGTGGCGGAATGCCTGTTGGCGGTTTCACAGCCTCAGCTGAAATGATGGATTTATTGAGTCATAATCCAAAATTAGGACACATCACCACCTTTGGAGGGCATCCTGTCATTGCGGCAGCCTGTTTGGCCACCTTGCAGGAAATAACCGAAACAAACCTCATCCCTGAAACTTTAGAGAAAGAAAAACTTTTCAAATCACTTTTGGTACATCCTTTGATAAAAGAAATACGAGGAAAAGGATTAATGTTGGCAGCAATGACGGAAAGTGCCGCCATTACCAATGAAATCATTTTAAAATGCCAAGACAAAGGATTAATTCTTTTTTGGCTTTTATTCGAGCCCAATGCTATCAGAATTACTCCGCCTTTAACCATTTCTGAGGACGAAATTCGGGAAGGTTGCGCGATAATGCTAGAAGTGATGAATGAAATTTTAGATTGCAGATCGTAATTACCATTGAAAATTTGTTAATAAATTGTTTACAACAATTCTGAATTTTCCTCACCATAACAATACGTTTTCCTACTTTTAGTTTAGGAAAACTCAAAATAACAACTTATGCAATTAAGCAACGAGGAAGAAGAATACAACTTATCCTTATCGAAATTTGAGTCCATGTTGAAAACCAACAAAGTCCTCTTTTTTGATTCTGAAGAATTTGAAGATATTATCCTACATTATCTTGACATGGGTAAGCCTTCACTAGCCAAAAAAGCATTAAAATTAGCCTTAGAACAACATCCAAAATCCACCGGTCTTAAACTGGTTCAGGTAGAAATGTTGGTCTATGATGACAAACTCGATTTAGCCGAAAAACTACTAAACGAGTTGTTTGCCATAGAACCTACAAACGAAGAAATTTATATCCAAAAAGCTAGTATTTGTTCCAAAAGAAATGAAAATGAAAAAGCAGTGGAATTTCTAAATATTGCATTGAAATATACCGATGACTTAGCGGATGTTTACAATTTAATTGGCATGGAATACCTTTTTATGGATAACCTAGAAATGGCTAGAGATAGCTTTATCCTGTGTTTAGAAGTAGACCTTGAAGACCAATCGGCTTTGTATAATGTGGTGTACTGTTTTGAGTTTTTAGACCAAAATCAAGAAGCCATTTCCTATTTAAAACAATATATAGACAAAAATCCATATAGCGAAATTGCTTGGCATCAATTAGGACGTTTGCATTATGGTGTAAAAGAATATGAAGATGCGATTCGAGCATTTGACTATGCGACCCTAATAGACGATGAATTTTTGGGGGCATTTATGGAAAAAGCCAAAGCACTTGAACGTTTAAAAAAATATGACGAAGCCATCATAAACTACAATCGAACAATCGAATTAGACGATCCCACTTCGTATGCTTTGCTCCGTATTGGAAAATGCTACGAAAGAATCGGGAATAAGGTTCAGGCTTTAAAATATTTTAATAAGACAGTTCACGAAGACCCGCTTTTAGACAAAGGTTGGATTGCTATTACCGATTTTTATGTACGGCAGAAAAACTTCCAAAAAGCTTTGCATTTTGTGAATAAAGCCTTGGGAATTGACAATCAAAATCGCATGTATTGGAAACGATACGCTTCTATTAACAAACAGTTAAATCATTTTGAAGAAGCGGAGTTTGGATATAGAAAAGCGGTTGAATTTGGCGATTATCAATTGGATACTTGGTTGTTTTGGGTTGATATTCTACAGTTTTTAGGAGAATTTGATAGTGCTATTCAAACCTTACTCCAAGCATCAGAATATTTCCCTGAAGAAAACGAAGTAGAATATCGTTTGGCTGGTTTGTACTTTATGATTCAACAAACCGACAAAGCAAAATTTCATTTGAGCAACGCATTGCGACTCAATTTAGCTAATTATATTATTTTAGAAGATTTATTCCCAGTGGTTTGGGCACGAAAAATGGTGCAAAATTACATTGCAAAACATACTAAAATATAATGCCTGACATTTCACTAAAACAATTTGGTCTACTTGGAAGAAATATTAGCTATTCCTTTTCCAAAGGTTATTTTACAAAAAAATTCACCGAAGAAAATTTAACAAACTGTTCCTATCATAATTTTGATATTCCCGAAATCACTGATTTTCCAGAGATAATCATAAAAAACCCTGATTTAATTGGAATGAACGTTACCATTCCTTACAAAGAAGTTGTAATACCCTTTTTAGACGAATTGTCTGAAAAAGCAGCTAGCATTGGCGCCGTCAACACTATTAAATTCACAAAAGACGGAAGATCAAAAGGGTACAATACCGACTATTTTGGCTTTATGGAATCACTTAAACCTTTACTACAAAAACACCACGAAAAAGCTTTAATACTAGGAACAGGAGGTGCATCAAAAGGAGTCGCGTATGCCTTGAAAGAATTAAATATTGACTATCTTTTTGTGTCTCGAAGCGAAAAAGAAAATGTACTATCCTATGATCAAATTAATGAAAACACTTTCGCTGAATATCAAATCATTATCAATTGTTCTCCAGTAGGAACTAGTCCAAATATTGAAGCTTATCCATTAATTCCCTACGAGTATTTTACACATAAGCATATTGCTTATGATTTGATTTACAATCCCGAAGAAACCCAATTTTTGAAAAAAGCTAAAACTCAAGGAGCACAAACAAAAAACGGGTTTGATATGCTGGTTTTTCAAGCAGAAAAATCTTGGGAAATTTGGAATAAATAAGCAAATCTTTCCCATTACAATACTATTTTGAAAAAAATAAGAATTTAATAAACTAGAGACAGAAGTTTATTGATTTTCTGTTGTATTTATCTTCTAAACATCACTTAAATGGCTTTTGAACGTGTTTACATTATGTAAATAAAAGGTTTCCATAAGCTTATAAAAACCAAAAAAAGCATCAAAAAGCATGACTTCTAATGCCAAAAAGACTATAAATATCTGATTTGTTTTGTATTTCAAACTAGCTTTACTACCTTTCGCACTCAAAAAAAATAATTAAACCTATAAACATTTAAAAAAATGTTAGAAGAAACGAACGATAACCTGCTCGCAACAGATGGAGATTTAGCCACTAATTCAATTGAATCTGTTCAACCCGAAAGTACTATTTTGGATGAAATTGAAACAGTGCAAACCAGTAACGAAATCATTTTAGAAACAGAAGACACTATTAAAACTATAGCATCTTATGTAGAAATTGAAACTACTGCAATTGAACCAATAGATTTAAAAGAAGAAATCGCACAAGATATCGAGACTCCAAGTGTAGAAGAAACAGCCACTCCAGTTGAAGAACCTACTTTAATAGCTGAAATTGAAATCGCTCCAATTGAAGTAATAGATTTAGAAGAAGAAATCGCACAAGATATCGAGACTCCAATTGTAGAAGAAACAGCTACTCCAATTGAAGAACCTACAGCAATAGCTGAAATCGAAACCGCTCCAATTGAAGTATTAGATTTAGAAGAAGAAATCACACAAGATATCGAGACTCCAATTGTAGAAGAAACAGCTACTCCAATTGAAGAACCTATAGAAGTTGCTACAGAAGAAACATCGGAAACCGATACTATTATTGAGGCAATCGCAGATGTAAATGCTGAGGAAAGTGAAGACGAAACCCTTAAAGATCGTCACGAAATTCCGATGTTGGATTATGATTCCCTTTCGTTAGAATCACTAATCGATGAATTGAAAAACTTAGTTGTTGTCGAAAAAGTGATGTCTGTAAAAGATCACGTCGAAGAAATTAAAAAAGCTTTTTTAGCCAAATATTACCATCTTTTAGAAGAGAAAAAAGAAGAATTCCTTGCCGAAAACCAAGACCCAAATGAAGAATTTCAGTACCAACTTCCTCTAAAATTAATATTTGACCAATATTATTCTCAATATAGAGATAAGAAAAACAACCATTTCAAAAGCCTACAAACCAATTTAGCTACAAATTTAGAAAACAGATTGGCTATCGTTGAGGAATTAAAAGAACTCATCAATCCGCAAACGAATATAAAAGATACGCTAAAACATTTTAATGAATT
Organism: Flavobacterium sp.; assembly: GCA_043770135.1. Lineage (GTDB taxonomy): Bacteria > Bacteroidota > Bacteroidia > Flavobacteriales > Flavobacteriaceae > Flavobacterium. Next base: position 15,450 of record JAYVIN010000122.1, read on the forward strand.
AAGAGAGCGTTGGAAAAATGCAGGAGCAATTCCTAAAGACAAATACAACCACGTTTGGAATAATTATCATTTTCATGTCGAAAATTTTTATGACTATCTACACCTAGATAGAGAAGCCCGAGATCTTGATTTTAAACACAATTTAGATCAAAAACAAAAAATAGTTGCTCGTGTCGAAGAATTAGTTCACGAAACCGATATCAATAAGGCGTTCCGTGAATTGCAAGATTTACATAAAATTTGGAAAGAAGATATCGGTCCAGTTTCTAGAGAACATCGTGAAGAAATCTGGACTCAATTTAGCGATTTGACTAAACAAATGCATGACAAACGGGAAGTTTTGTTTGAACAATTAAGAGGTGCCGAACTTGAAAACTTAGACAAGAAAAAAGAAATTATTGCTCAAATTGAAGTGCTAGCTACCGAAAAAATGAATGCTCATGCTCAATGGCAAGGTCAAGCCGAAAAGGTAGAAGCCTTAAGAACTGCTTTTTATGCCGCTGGAAAAGTTCCTGTTGAAGTAAATGAAGAAACTTGGTCAGCCTTTAAGACTGCTGTTAGAAACTTTAATTCTTTCAAAAATTCTTTTTATAAAGACATTAAAAAGGACCAAAACAACAACCTCATTCTTAAAATGGCACTGGTTGAAAAAGCCAAAGGTTTACAAGAAAGTACAGATTTTGCTGCCACAACTCCAATCATGAAGCAAATTCAAGAGGAATGGAAACAAATAGGTCATGTGCCTAGAAAATTTTCTGATAAAATTTGGTTAGAATTTAGAGCCGCCTGTAATCATTATTTTGACCATCTAAAAGAACAGAAAAAAGAAGAAAATGTAGAAGAAGTAGAAGCTTTTGAAAAAAAGAAAGACTACTTAGAAACACTTCGGGAATTTCAATTGATTGGTGAGCATAAAGCCGATTTAGATGCTATTAAATTGCATATCGAAACTTGGAAAAGTTTTGGAGCTGTTCCCGTAAACAGAAGACATATCGAAGGGAAATTTAACAAAATCCTCGATGTTCTTTTCGGAAAATTAAGTCTGAGCAAAAAAGACAATGAAATGATGCGTTTCTCTAACCGAATGGATCAATTATCAGAATCTAATGACACCCGAAAACTAGAAAACGAAAAGATTTTCTTGAGCCGTAAAATAGAGGAAATCAAAAGTGAAATTTTTCAATTAGAAAACAACATTCAGTTCTTCTCTAATACCCGAAATGCTAAAAAAGAAAATTCAATAGTGTTAGAAGTTCGCAAAAATATTGCTAAACTTAAAGAAGAAATGGAAGTTTTGAAAGATAAACTCAAACAAGTTAAAAGTTTAAATCAAGCATAAATAATATCAAAATAAAAAAATGAAAACCTCATTCTTTACTCCAGAATGAGGTTTTTTTTATGTTATAAAATAGAACATGATATTTAACATTTTTATAAAGTACTAGAGAAACTACTTGTGATAATGCTACAATCTGAATTATGAAAAAATCATTGCTTCAGAAGTATAATGTTCTGCCACTACATCGGGATATGTTTTTTTGGCTTTAGATCGCTGTTTACTATCAAAGATAAATCTCCACCATTTTTCGCCAATACTTGGCTTTATGAGCCTCAGTGTCCCATTCGTACAATTGATAAGAAATTCTCTTTTCATCTAGAATTCCACATAACTTGTGATTACTATCTAAAAAATGATCTTCTTTTCCAACCGCCAGTATAATATCCATTTCGTTCAACTGACGAATTAAATTAGGGTCTTCCATATTTTTCAAAAATTGATTGGGCATATTAAAATATACAAAATCATTATGATACCCACTCAACAAATCCTCAAAGTAGCCTTTGGACTGCGTAAGATCGTATCGACCACTCATTCCTACTACTTTGCAAAATAAATGGGGATGACGCATGGCAATATTAACAGCATGATAAGCACCCAAGCTACAACCTGCCGAAATAATATTGGGATTAGGATTGATTAAATTGGCTAAGGGAAGCACTTCATACAACACGTATTTTTCATACTGGATGTGCCTGTAAATTCGATAACCGGGGTGTTTGAAACTATTATAAAAGGATTCTAAATCTACGCTATCTACACAAAACACTTGTAAATCACCATTGGTGATTTTAGACTCCAAAGCGGCAATAATTCTCCAGTTTTCATAATCGAAAAAACGTCCCATTCGAGGAGGAAAAAACAAGACTTTTGCACCAGCATGACCAAACACGAGGAGTTCCATCTCTTTTTCAAGATGTGTACTATACCATTTGTGATATTCTCTTTTCATGAAAACTGTTTTTCATAGTTGAAAAATATCATTTCGCTATATTTTTTTTGAGAGTTTATTTTGAAAAAATATTTCTGGATGACTCTTTAAAACATCCAACCATAATTGGTAACCCAATGGACTTAAATGCAGACCGTCTTCTGCAAAATATTTAAGATTTGGATTTCCTGTTTTATCCAACATTAGATCGTAAATATTCACATAATTAAAATTGACATCTTTTGTCATTAGTTGTTCAATAATACTGTTCGTAAATCGAATACTATCCGACAAATTCCAACGATTCAGACTTGGTTTTATTGAAATAAAAGTACAAGGTATATTTCCATATTTCGCTCTAATTTTAGCCAATAAATTCTCAAGATACAATAGGACTTCTTCAGGATGTCTTCCTTCGCCTAAATCATTGTCGCCAGCATAAATCACAATAGCTTCTGGGTCTTTTATGTTTTTAAAAACCCGATCAAAATACCAAGTACATGCGGCTAATGTAGAACCACCAAAACCCAAATTAACAGGGCTATATTCTTTAAAAACAGTTGTCAATTCACTCCACAATGTGAAGGTAGAACTCCCGTAAAAGATTAATTTTGGATGGTATTTTAAAGCGGTTATTTCTTTTTCTAATCGCTCTATATCTTGATGAAACCAAAACATTTATATTCCTTTTAAAAATTAAAGGCTAAATATAAAATTTTAAAATAGATTAAAGAAAAATATTAAGGAAAAGAAATTGACAAAACAAATTATTCTAAAAAACTCGCTTCTAAAATCCTGTTGAATTCTAACATTTCAATGGTATAAACTCACGACAATCCAAAAAAACCGCGTTGCAAACGCTAGGCTTTGCTTTCTAATTTAGGTAGGTACTCGCCGCAGGCAAGCGACAGAGTTACCGACAAACGAGGACTAGTAGGGTAAATTCCGAAAATCGGATAAGAATATGCTATTAAAATTGATCACCACGCATTTTTAACTGCATTATACGAACCTCGAAACTCGGTAGTATACCAACCATTTGACTCTTTTAATTTAACTAGACCGAACCACTCTTCAATATCATTTGGGTCTTGAGAATATGAATCTTGTAAGTCAAATTTCCACCATGCATCTAGGTATTCATGAATACAAACACCTGCAATAGGCAGTGCTGCAGTATTAATATCTTTGATATTTTGCAGTAAGCCTGTTACTTGTTCTGCCTCAGTATTGCCGCCATATCCATAATTCGGGGGGCCTACATTACCTGCATTTGGGGAAACACTCAAGCCGGTTTCGGTAATGAGTAAAGGTTTATTGGGGTGTTTGTACTTTATTTCTTCGATCCAACCTTGAAAGATAGTACCAGTACTACTGCCAAATTTTGTATTAGGTCTGAAATAAGGTACTGCATAAGAATATGAATTATGGGATATGAAATCAAGAAAGGAGACATCAATTATATCTGAAGTACGAATTTCATTGCAATAGGTTAGTAATGACTTTCTGCCGTAGGTTCTAAATTCATATGTTCTGGCAAAATCTGCCATTTCGGCAATAAATGCTTCCGTTGCTGTAATGTTTGAATTTGTAACAATGTAGTTACCCACAAAATTGGTAATATTAGGATGTGCTCTATTAGTCGATAAAATGCTTGATTCACTCAGTTCGTTTCCTATTGTAATAGCAACCAACGGAGGTGAATTATCATTGAAGACAGAATAAATTCGATCTATTACTTCTTTAATATATGACTTGGTGCTTTCTTTAAATGCCATGTTTTGAAAATCTGGTGCATCGCCCTGAATCCAAATTACTTGAATAAAACTAATATCCCCAACCGCTTTTAGCGCTTCATAACAATATTTTGGAGCTCCCCAAAATCGTATAACATTTGCCTTCATTGCCTTGATGTCAGAGATGTCCTTAAAAATACTGTTTTGCAATTTCAAGGGCAATGCGGTTGATTTTTCAATTTCCCATGGCAAATATCCAGGATATCCAGGTACATAGGTCACACCCTTAATTATAAAAGGAATATTATTTTTTAAGATGTAATCTTTGTTAACACTGAAACTATTTTTCTCTGTTTCAATAGCTATTTTTTCATCTTTATTGCATGAGCTAACTATGCTGATGAATAAGATTATAAGTAATAATTTGTAATTATTCATAATTAATTGTTTTATTAATTTGATCAAGATAGCGCGGATTTGCAATCCGTGCCCACTCCAATTGGCGACTAAAACAAATCTAGTAAAACTATTGTTAAATCATTATCTAAACCGGCATAATTTCTAGCAGAGCTAAAATAATAATCTTCTGGCAATGCCACAATTTTATCTTTTACAGGATTGTTGTGAATATAAGCAACTTTTTTTTAAGCATCGGGATTTGTATACTCATAATTCTTACTAATTTTCCTCATAATAATAGGAATAATCTATTCCTTTCATAAACATTTCTCTACTGCTTATGTCGGTGGTTAAAGCTTTTTTTATGAATTTTAATAATTCGCTTCCATCAATAGTACTAATTATCATGGCATTCATATAATTACTTTTACTTATTTTGCTCCAATCTACACAGCATTTCAGTTGTTTTTTTAATATCAAATCGAGCCATACACGAGTGCTTCTGCCATTGCCCTCCATAAATGGATGAGCAATATTCATAGCACAATATTTAGCTACTATTTCATCTAAATTAGTTTCTGGCATGTCTTCTATTTTTGCTAAATGTGTTTCTAAATAATGTGCAGGTGTAAATTTATAACCCCCTTTAGAAATGCTTTTAGTTCTTATTTGCCCAGCAAAATCATATAAACCACCAAACAAATACCCATGAATTTGTTGTAAACCCTTTATTGTACCCACCTCTATATTATCTATAAAAGAACTTTCAAACAGGGCATACGCCTTTGTTTTACTTTTTCCATCTATACTATCATCGCTGTAAGTAAACCATTCAATAAATTTATTAGCTTTTGTTCCCGGAAAAGTTTTGCCCAAAGCAATAATGCCATTATAGTCGAGCATATCGGCTAAACGATTTTTGCCGTCTGGTGCAAGAAATTTCAACTGGGTAGTGGCACTAACCACTTGGCTGCCCTCTTTCTTTAACTTGGCTTTTAGGTACTTCCAATAGTTTCGGGTTTTGGTATAGTCGTCTTGATCGGTGAGTACAGCCACGATATCCAATACCGAAAACCACCATTTGGCATTTTGCTCATCCCATAAGGCACGTACCTCACGGTCGTCAAAAAAACGGATGGATATTTTTTGCTGCTCGTTCATTATTTCATTTCTTGGTTTTTATATTCGTCTAATTAAGCTGTGCTGTAAGGCGGTTTTGACAATATGTACGAGCGTGACGCTCGCACCAGCTGGGGGCTTTTCATAAGAACACTTTGAGGAGCGTGGTTCCATATTTTTCATACTCACGTTTCACTTTAACCTTTCAAAAACAAAATTTTATTAATTTAGTATTTAAAAGATTTGAAATTTTCTTTAGAATATTTTTTTGCGAGATCACAAAGGTATTTATCTGAACTTTCTTCGGAATTATTACTTAATTCACATACTTTTGAGGCATAATATTTTGCTTTATCTGTGTTTCTTTTAAAACCAGTAATTTTATCCCAACTTTTTGCATATATTTCCATTAACGCAAAAGCAGTTGTATTATTAATTTCTTCCCATTTTAGTAATCTCGCATAATAGTTAAGACTTTTTATAGGATTGCTGTAACTATAATGTTTTCCTGAATACATAAGAGACTTGGCAATTAATTTTTTAATTTCATTTTTCCGTTCAGTAAGTTGAGACGCATTAAATTCCATTTCTAAAACTGCTATGTATGCTTCTGAAAAGTTATCTCCTTTTTCCGAATTATACAGTGGAGAATTTCTATCTCTAAAAATCTCTGATATGTAATTATATACTCTTATTTCTATTTTGCTATTATCTTTAATATGATTTTGAAAGTATTCTAAAGCTTTATTGTGATCTTTAGGAATAAATTTATCCCCTATCTTATATAAAAATCCTATACTCAACAGAATTTCTTTATCATTATATTTATCATATGCTTGTTGGTAAATTTCAAGAGCTTTTCGAAAATTTTGTTCAACACCTTGACTTCCAATAAAATACATCATAGCTTTTTCTTTAAATGAATTAATATTATCATTTGAGGAAGTCAATTTAGATTTTGCCAAATTTTCAAAATCATATAAATGTTTTCCAAACCCTTTGTAGGTATCACTTTTATAACCATTGTTATATGTGTCAATAAAAGCCTGCGTATTTTTTAGTTTTCCTACATTATAGATACCATAACGCTCTGAATTAAATTCTTTTAGTGTTTTAAAAAAAGGTGCATTCGCATGACTATTAAACATGCTTTTGTTTTCAGGTTTAAAAGTCAAATCATAAGACATAAATGTGCTATAAGAATTATATAGATAGACATCAACTCCTTTGAATTTTAGTATTACAGACTTTCTATTATTAGGCATATCATATTTATATGATAATATCTTTTCAAATTTCAAATTTAAAGATTCAAGGTTTTGGGCTACATAATCAACATAAGTTTCGAAAATTTTAGGGTCATTTAGAGTATTTATCTTATCTAGAGAATCATATATATTTTTTAATTCTGTTGCATCTTCCTCTGCTTTAATCCTTTTTTTTTCTCTATTAGCTTTCACTATTTCGTCTAACGCCGACAAAGTAGTTTGAGCAAAATCAGTTACTGCAGTTATTTTCTGTTTGCTTCTTTCTAAGTTATTAGTTTTATTATAATATTCTTGTGCCTTTGATCTTGCTTCTTCTGTGTTGCAATTATTTAAAGCAATCGAAAACTGATTTTTTGCTTCTGCATAATTACCCGAGTTATGAGCCGATATTCCAGCGTTCATTGCGGTTGTGTAATTTTGGCTTTTCCTTTGTGATTCCGCATTTTTTTCAGCTATTTGCCTTTCAAGGTCTGCTTTACTTCGATTGTATTCAGTAAGGTCGTTTTGTTGGTTTTGTCTTTGAGCTTGACCCGTCGTTGTGCTTTGTGTCGGATTAACATTAGTTGAATTTGAAGAACCATAAGTTGATGTTATACGCACTAATTTTATATTTATCGTTTCGGAATTGGAATATGTAAAAGCTTGTGTAATTTGCCCCTTTTGAGTAACTCTATTTTGTTGTGCAATTTGTTCATTATCTATTTCAGATGGAACGGTAAAATCATCGTTACCAAATTCATCAACTCCTGCTCGATTGGTCTTATACCCATCAGCAGCTATTGCTACATAGCCGAATAATACATTCGTTGTACCTTTAACTTCAATATTCCAGTAGTATGATTTTTTGTTGGAATCAGCACCTATCATATCGAAACCATGCGCAATAGGCCCAAGAACGCGAACTTGTATACCGGGAACTTCAGGAAAAGTCAACGGACTTCCCCAACATCGAGATATTTTTTTTCCGTTATCAGTAGTAGTTTCTACACAGTTTTGTTGTCCAAAAACAACAAAAAATTGCAAAAGGAAAATAACTAAATAATGTTTTTTCATTTCTGTAAAATTTAATGCCGGTTATTTAAAATTCGGATATCGGCTTTCCGTTTCTTGGGCAAATGTTGTTTTGAGTTGCGGTCGTCTAAAATTGCAACGGCTAAATGTATTGACTGTAGTTTTTAAATATTACTGCAAATAGTATATAGGTCAGACAAAATCAGACTTGTCACTCCATTTTTGGGTCGCTTTGTCTGACAAGCGTCATACTTAATTATTAAAGCGAAGATATAAAAAATTATTTACAAATCTTCAAACATAACTATTATTGAGGTATAATTACCCCCCAATTGCAATCATGCTGCGGTTGTCTTGGTTCAAAACTGGGTTGTTTACATCGGCTATTGTAGTCATGCCGGCTCTAACTTTCTTTTTGTTTTGGATCGCAAAGGCAATTAGATCTTCTAATGGTTCGCCATTTCTGTAGGCGGTGAGCAAATCGGTTTCGGCATTAGAAAATAGGCAGTTTTTTATGCGACCATTGGCGGTCAAACGAATTCGATTGCAGCCATCACAAAAAGGGTTGGTGATGGAACTTATAATTCCAAAGCTTCCTAAATAGCCTTTTATTTTGAATTCTCGTGCGGTAAAATTTTTCTCGTTTTCGAGTGTTTCTATTTCTGATGGTGTAAAATGAGGACTTAGTTGATTCAAAATCTCATTTTGCGAAACCATCTTTGTGCGATCCCAAGCGTTGCCCGCAAAAGGCATGAACTCAATAAATCGGATAGAAATGGGTAAAAACTGAGTCAATTGGATAAAATCGATGATTTCGTCATCATTAAATCCCTTAATCAAAACCACATTGACTTTGATTTTAAAATCATGATTCAATAGCAAATGCAAGTTGTCAATTACTTTTTCGAACTGATTTCGCAACGTGATGGTTTCAAATTTTTCGGGCACCAAAGTATCCAAACTCAGGTTTATTTTTTTGATGTGATACTGTTCTAAAACGGCAATATGTTTTGCTATCAAAATACCGTTTGTAGTGATCGAAACCTCGGTATTGAGTTTTGATAATTGGGCAATAATTTCAGGAAAATCTTTTCGCAATAAGGGTTCGCCTCCTGTTAGTCGAATTTTATCGACTCCATTATTGACAAAGGTTTTTGCGATAGCAAAAATTTCGTCAGCAGTCATTAAACTCGCTTTTGGACTCAGAGCAATCCCGTCGGCAGGCATGCAATATGTACACCTCAAATTGCATTTCTCGATTAAAGAAATGCGCAAATAGTTGTGCTTTCGTCCAAAATCATCGGTTAAAACTGCTTTATGGGGTGTCATGATTATTGCCTTTTAAAATATGAAAAACATGCAACACATGCGGAAATATAGCATCCATAGATTCTTTGGCACCATTAGTAGAACCTGGTAAAGCCAGCACCAACGCATTTCCTATAGTGCCCACCACAGACCGCGAGAGCATCGCATACGGCATACGATCTTGACCGTATTTGCGAATGGCTTCTTCGATACCTGGAATTCTACTTTCTAGCAAAGGCTCGATGGCTTCGGGGGTGACATCTCTTGGCGAAAGCCCCGTACCGCCTGTAAAAATAACCAATTGATTTTCTTTGGCGAAAGCCTTAGTTCGTTCTTGAATAACATCGACCTCATCTGGAATAATTTCATAATGGGTAGTTTCAACTCCCGAAAGGGCTAGTTTTTCGACAATAATTTTACCCGATTTATCTTCTTTATCTCCCGCAAAAATAGAATCGGAACAGACAAAAACTGCTGCTTTAATTCCCGCAGGAAACCTGTTTTTATAGGATGATTTTCCGCCATGCTTACTGATTAATTTTATGGTCGAAATCTCAATGTTTTTATCAATGGGTTTGAGCATATCATACATAGTCAAAGCTACAATAGAGGCTCCGTGCATGGCTTCGACCTCAACGCCTGTTTTATACACCGTTTTTACTGTGAAAATAATAGCAATACTTAAATCCTTAATTTCATACTCCACCGAGGTAAACTCAATAGGAATAGGATGGCAATCTGGGATGGATAAATGGGTATTTTTTACGGCAAACAAACCTGCTGTTTTAGCCATTTCGAGCACATTCCCTTTTGGGACTAAGTTGTTTACCACAGCATCAATAGTGGCTTGAAGGCTAACATTGACTGTTGCCATAGCGGTTGCAGTGCGCAGTGTACTTATTTTGTGAGTAATGTCAACCATAGATTTTTTATGTTATGCCAATTAGAACCTTAAAATGTTAGTATGTCCAGAAACTTGGGGAATCGAAGACAAAAAAAACACTTCGACAGGCTCAGTGTGACTAGAGTCCAATTAATTATTTTTCTTCCAAGTGAAGGTATCATTTTCGAATAGTTCTTTTCCAAAAATAGGCACTTCCGTTTTAACCCAATTCACAATCGCTTCGGTAGCGGCATAAACCTGTTTTCTTCTAGTAGCAGAAACAAAGACAAACAAACAGATTTCGCCCGCTTTGACTTCGCCCAAACTATGGTAAATGTGCATACAAATTAAATCAAATTTTTCAAACGCTCTTTCTCTAATGACATCCATGGCTTCGTTTGCCATTTCTTCATAAGCAGTATACTCAATTGCCGAAACGATATTGCCTTCGATTGCATCGGCTCGAACTTGTCCTAAAAAAATGTTATGCGCACCAATAGTTGTTTTTGATTGGTGTTTCGCTATTGAATTTCCTATAAATTCTGCACTTATTGGCCCTTGTATGAAAACCGTTTTCTTACTCATTTTTTTATATTTTTAGAAAACAGCAACCGTTTCCTGATCTAATTTTTCTATCGCAATGGCTCCGCCAATAATACTTTTTACATTTTTGAAATCATATTTTCTTAATAGCTCCACTGCTTTTTTGCTTCGAATACCCGATTGACAAAAAACAATTAGGGCAAGATTGCTATCCAGCTGAGACAACTCTTTTTCAAGAGAATCTAAAGGAATTTGTACGCTATTATAGAGTTTTATTTTAGGAGTTTCATCAAAATTGCGAACATCTAGAAAAACTAAATTAGAGCTTTTACGGGCTGCCAAAGCTTCAGATGCTGTAATTTCGATGATAGAATTATCTATTACATGGTATTTGTTTGCGAATGTCAATTCGTTCATTAACACAACCGATTTAGAAAAGGAATACTTCTGCTGGTCATTGGTCAACAAATTATACACTAATAATTGACCCGACAACACCTCCCCTATTCCTAAAATCATTTTCAACACTTCATTGGCCTGGAGCATTCCAATAATACCAACCGAAGTGCCTAAAACCCCTGATTCATTACAGTTTTTTGCTTCAACTGATTCGTTGGGAAAAAGGCAGCTATAACTAGGTCCGTTTTGGTAATTAAATACCGAAACTTGACCTTCAAATTTAAATACTGAGCCGTATACAAAAGGAGTTTTAGTCACTATTGAGGCATCATTTATTAGATATTTTGTGCTTAAATTATCGGTAGCGTCTACAACAATATCATAATTTTCAAATAATGAAATCGCATTTTTTGAGGTTAATTTTTCGTTGTAGGTATTTATTTTAATGTCAGGATTGAGTGCTAATGCCATTTTTTGGGCTTCGATAACTTTAGTTTCACCCACCGAACTGGTTTTGTAAATCACTTGGCGTTGTAAATTACTTATAGCTACAACATCGTCATCAACGAGTCCGATTTCTCCAACACCAGCCGCAACAAGATAAGGCAAAACAGTAGCTCCTAATCCACCAGCGCCAATAAGTAAAACTTTCGCCTGAAGCAACTTTGCTTGTCCCTCTATTCCCACTTCTGGAAGAATTATTTGTCGGTTGTATCGTGTTGTTTCCATAAATAGTACTATTAAATTCCACTTGAGGAGAGGTCTTTATCCACCAGCAAAAGGAGGCAAAAGGGCAATGATATCGTTGGTTTTTAAACTGTAATCCACAGGATTTTGAACTATTTTTTGATTAACAGCCACCGTAAATGATAATGTACCCAATTTATATTTTTGCTCTAAGGCAGATATTAACTCGCTCAAAGGCATATTTGAAAAAGAAAATTCCTCTTCATTGCTTTTTGTTAGTTCTGCAATAGCACCAAAATACTTCACGGTTATCATTCTGTTATATTTAGATTTTGGAAAATAAAATCATCCATTTCATTTTCGTTTTTGAAATAAGAAGTCAATTTTGAAATATTTTTTACCACCTCGCCAATTACAATAATAGATGGCGAAGCCAATTGGTATTCTTGAACCAATTCTTGAATGGTATTAATGGTTCCTATTACTTTTTTCTGGTTGGATTTTGTTCCATTTTGAATAATGGTAATAGGCAAATCCTCTTTTCCATTGGTTTGATAAATCGAAATGATTTCGTCTAATTTATTCATTCCCATTAAAATGACCACTGTTGCCGACGATTGAGCCGCTAAACTGACATCTTTAGACAATTTATGATCCGATGTCGTTCCGGTAATGACCCAAAAACTTTCGGCAATTCCGCGTTGGGTTAGGCTTAGTCCGTTGAATGCCGGTACGCCTAAAGCTGACGATATTCCTGGAACAACAGCTGTTTCTAAACCAAATTGTACAGCATACTCTATTTCTTCACTTCCTCTACCAAAAATAAAAGGATCGCCACCTTTAAGTCGAACCACATGACCATATTGTTTTGCCATGGTCACGATGAGCTCATTTATTTGATCCTGAGTATAAGCATGACAACCAAAACGTTTGCCTACAAAAACAATTTCGGCATTTGTTGCATAGGCTAATAACTCTTCGTTCACCAACGCATCATACAAAACTACATCAGCATTTTCTATTGCTTTTATTGCTTTCAAAGTAATCAACTCAATATCTCCAGGGCCTGCGCCAACAATGGTTAGTTTTGGATTTTTATTATGTATCATTTTAGAATAACTTAGATTAATTCGAGCGTTTTTAAATCGGCTACTGAATTAATATTTTTAAACAACTTTATATTTTTTTCTTCAATTGGAATCAATTGATGCTTATTTTTTGAAATAAAATCCATCATTTTTAATGAATTTAAATCAATATTTTTTTTCAAAACTGCCATTAAACTTTTAGAATAAATTCCAATTAACGGATGCATTCTTTCGTGATTTCCAAAAACCGAAATATCAACATTTTCTGAATGGGTATCCACTAACAGCTGAATTATTTGAGTAGAAATCAGCGGAATATCACAACTTAAAATCAAATTAATATCATAATCTGAATGAACTAATGCCGAATATACTCCGCCCAAAGGGCCTTTTTCTAATTCTATATCTTTTACAATTTTATAACCTAAATAATCGTAATCATTTGAATTGGTGACCAACTGAATGTTTTCAGAAATTGGCAAAACAGCAGCAATTATATGTTCAATAAAAGGTTTGTTTTGATACAAAACCAATCCTTTTTCAGACTGCATCCGACTACTTTTTCCACCACACAAAATAGATATTTGCATACTATTAATTATCAAATAATTAGCTTGAAACTCGCAATCAAAATTACCGAAGCTAAAACATATTTCAAAACTTTATTAGAGAAATAACCACTGCCATAATATGACCCTAAAAAACCTCCAAAAACTGCTATTGGCACTAAATAAAAACTATCAATAGGCATTGATTTTCCAGCCATAAAATAGCCCGCTAAACCTGCTACAGAATTCACAAAGATAAACAAACTAGAAATAGCTGCCGTTTCTTTGAAGGTTGCCCATCCCAGAAGCAATAGTATCGGACTCAAAATTACGCCTCCTCCTATTCCGAGCATTCCTGAAACCAAACCTATGGCAAAACCTATTGCTATAGCTAAAGAATTGTTCATAGTTGTAATTTCTTTTTCTTGGCTGTTGATCAAACCCATCAGCCTTAAAGCTGCAAAAATTAAAATAACACCCAACAAAATCTTGTAAAAATTATTCTCTAAAGGAATCATACCTCCAATAAATGCGGCAGGAACCGAAGAAATAGCAAAAGGAAAAAAAAGCTTTGGCTTAAAATGCTCTTTTTGGTAATAAAAGAAAAACGAAATTCCGGAAACAAAAAGATTAAGTAATAAGGCTGATGGTTTCATTACCGATACAGGAAAAGAAAAAATACTCATCAAAGCCAAATATCCCGATGCACCACCATGACCGACACTCGCATACAAAAAGGCAATAACTGCCATTAAAATGCAAAATAGAATAAAAAAATTTGTGCCTATGAATTCCATTTTTTTCTCCTTTTACTGAATTGAAATTACGGCGACATTTTGATTTTTTTCAACTTGAACCTCATCAAAAGGCAAATAAATTAGCGCATTTGCGACAGCAAAAGTATTCAGCATAGCCGAACTTTGACTTTCTAAAACCGTTACTGTTTGGTCATCATAAAACCCTTTTAAAAATAGTGATTTACCTGAATTGTTTTGAAATGAACTGGTTATTTTTCGTTTGATTTTTGGCAAATGAGTAGCCCCAAAACCCATACTTATTTTTAATGCTGGATATACATAAACAAAAAAACAGGTTAATGTAGAGGCTGGATTCCCTGGTAAAGCAAAAACGATAGTTTGGCCTTTTTTTCCAAAAAACAAGGGTTTTCCAGGCTTTTGATTGATTTTATAAAACAACTCTTTTACCCCATTTTGCAGTAACGCTTCCTTTACAAAATCATAATCTCCTACCGAAATTCCGCCTGAAACCAATACCACATCAAACGAATTGAGGCATTGTTTTAAAACTTTTTTTGTATCCTTAAAATTATCTCTAACCCTGACTTTTTTAATTTTACGAATCCCTATATCGCTCAAAGCAGATTTAAGCATAATAGCATTACTTTCATAAATTTTACCTTTGGGAAGTTTTTTTCCTGATGATACTAATTCGTTTCCAGTTACTACAATTGCTACTCTTGGCTTGGCGAAAACTACTATTTCGGCAATACCTAAACCTGCTAAAAATCCGATAGCTGCTGCCGTAATAACCGTGTTTTTTTCGAGAACAAGCTCCCCTTTCTTAATTTGTTCACCCTTGGCTCTAACATTTGCAAAACAAGGAGGCATATTCGAAATTAATACACTATCATCAGTTCTGGTGGTGTGCTCTTGCATGACAACGGTGTCTAAATCGTCTGGAACAAAAGCTCCTGTAAAGATGCGAACCGCTTCATTTTTAGCTGTTTTTTCATTTAAAAAATCACCTGCTTGCGAAGTATTTACAACCTTAAAAACATGTAATTCAGAATGTTTAAACGCATATCCATCCATTGCCGATTGTCGGAAAGGAGGCATGTCTATGGGGGAATAAACAGCTTTTGCCAAAACATAATGAAGTGATTTAGACACTTTTATTTTTTGGGTGGGCATTTTACAACTTTGAGCTGCAATAATCGATAAAGCTTCTTCGACTTGTATCATTTTTTTATAAAACTAAGTAAAAATACTTACTGCAAATATACGTAATTAATTTTGGTACACATTAAAAAGAAACAGTCTTTTTTTAAAACTGAAAAAAAACAAAAAAGAGGCTACCCATAACTGGATAAATCCTCTTTTTTACTAATAAATGAACATAACCTGATTTATCTACAAAATATAATCAGTATTGATAAAGTTGGACTCTTTGCTGTTTAGTAATTCTTGCAAAATAGTATTGTTGTATTCATTGTCTTTTGACGCTACGAATGTTCTAATAGAAAAGGATCGCAAGGCATCGTGAATACTCAAAGTTCCCACAGCCGAATCTTTACGACCGGTAAACGGAAACACGTCTGGTCCTCGCTGACAAGAACTGTTTAGATTTACTCTACACACCAAATTTACCAAATTATCGATAAGCGGTGCGATGGTTTTTACATTTTGACCAAACAAACTCACTTGTTGACCATAATTTGATTCAGCCATATCGTCAAGAGGTTCTTGAATATTTTTAAAAGAAATTATTGGCACAACAGGACCAAATTGTTCTTCGTGGTAGATTCGCATTTTTTTATTTACAGGATACAAAACAGCTGGAAAAATAAAATTGTCAAGGTGTTTCCCTCCATTTTCGTTGATAACTTTTGCGCCTAAACCCACTGCATCATCTATCAATTCTTGAATGTAAGCTGGTTTATCTTTTTCGGGTAATGGAGTTAGAAATACTGATTTATCCCAAGGATTTCCATAAACCAAAGCATCTACTTTGGCAGCAAAACGCTGGTTAAATTCTTCCACTATTGATTCATGAACATACAAAACTTTTAAGGCAGTACATCTTTGACCGTTGAAAGATAATGAGCCGGCTACACATTCGCTGATAGCTAAATCTAAATTGGCATCTGGCAAAATGATAGCCGGATTTTTCGCTTCTAATCCTAAAACTAAACGCAATCTGTTTTTATTTGGGTGTAAATCTTGTAAGGCAATAGCCGATTTACTATTTCCAATCAAGGCCAAAATAGCTACTCTTCCCGATTTCATAATCGGAGAAGCAACTTCACGTCCACGACCGTACAAAATATTGATAACTCCTTTTGGGAAACTGCTTCTAAATGCTTCTAACAAAGGTGAAATTAATAAAACACCGTGTTTTGCAGGTTTAAAAATTACAGGATTACCCATAATCAATGCTGGAATCAGCAAAGAGAATGTTTCGTTCAAAGGGTAATTGTAAGGTCCAAGACACAATACAACCCCAAGAGGTCCACGACGCACCATGGCATTTATCCCTTGCACTTTTGAAAAATGCGCACTACGGCTGTTCAATTCTTTATAACTATCGATAGTGTCATAGATGTACTCTACGGTTCTGTCAAATTCTTTCTCGGAATCTCCTAATGATTTCCCTATTTCCCACATCAAAAGTTTCACTACCTCAGCACGAGTTTCTTTCATTTGAGTGACAAAATTCTCCATACACTTGATGCGATCTGCCACCTTCATAGTAGGCCACAAACCTTGTCCGTTATGAAAAGCCGCATCAGCAGATTCAAGTGCATTCATAGCATCTGCTTCACCCATAGTAGGAATAGAGCCTAATAATGTAGGCTTGTATTCTAGTGTTGAGGAAATGGTTGAATAAACTGGAGTGGTTTCTCCTGTCCATTTCTTTAATTCGCCATCAACAAGATAGGTATCTTGATTTAATAAAGAAGTGATTTGAAATTCTTGTGGTATAGTATTCATTTTTGGTTGTTTTTTATTATTTTGATTTATATGACTGTCCGCTATTGGGACTAACTGTTAAAATGGCACACAGATGACACAGATTGAGCGGATTTTCGCTGATTATAAAATAAGAAATCTGTTTGAATCTATTTAAATCCGTTTCATCTGTGTGCCTATTTATATTTTGGTACAATAACACGGATAGTCCTATTGATTTAAATTAAAAAAGGGACAAATATCCCTTTAGTGCAAGTTGATTAAACGATATCGCCATTCCATTCTATAATTCCTCCGAGCAAATTATACGCATTTTCGATTCCTAATTCATTCATAATTTCACATGCTTTCGCGCTTCTAACTCCAGAACGACAATACACGTAATAATTTTTGGTTTTGTCTAATGCTTCAATAGCCGCCATAAATTCTGGCCCTTTGTGAATATCAATATTTATTGCATTTTCTATACTTCCTTGATTGCATTCGTCTTCTGTTCTTACATCAAGTATTAGAGCGTTCGTATCGGCCTCAAATTGAGAAACCCATTCTTCTTGTGTCAAATTCATATTATTATTATTATTTTATTGTAAAATTACGAGATTTAAATCAAAATTTACCTAACACAATTGTTAATTCCGTAATTATTCTAAGAAAACGTTTTCGAATACACATAAATTCAACGAATTGCGAATTTGTCAAATAAATCGCAACAAATCATTGTTATATCTATTTATTATACTAACAAAATAGCATTAACTCAACTTAACTGTGAATTTGTATTTTTAATTATATCTTTAATAACAACCATATTTTGAAAAATATTAAAGGTGAAAATTTCTTTTCTAATTACTATTTTGAGACCGAAATACATTAAAAAAAAAGCGGTTATAATTTTTTAACAAAACGATAACATAACATTTGTATATACAAATGTAAAATGCACTATATTTGTACCTACAAACAAACTGTTTGCTTTATGAAAATCGAAGAAGTTATAAAATCAACCGTTTTAATGGATAATTCGAAAAAAGTTATTCTAAATGTTTTGTACACACAAAATGTAATTAACGATAAGTTTAATGAAATTGTGAAACCTTATGACATTTCTGGCGAACAATACAACGTACTTCGGATACTGAGAGGGCAAAAAGGGAATCCTGCAAACATGTGTTTACTACAAGAACGAATGCTAGCCAAAACCAGTAATACAACACGGTTAGTAGACAAATTGTTATTAAAAAAATTTGTAACCCGTGAAGTTTGCCCTGAAAATCGCAGAAAAATTGAAGTTAAGATTACACCAAAAGGACTTGACATTTTACAAGAATTAGATCCGAAAATCATTGAACATGAAAATTACTTTTCGAAAAATTTAAATCAGGAAGAATTAGAATTATTAAATCAATTATTAGAAAAATACAGAACCCAACAAACAACAATATTATGAGCACTTTTTTAGAAAACCAAAACTGGAGGTACGCAACAAAGAAATTTGATTCGTCCAAGAAAATTTCATCCGAAGATTTAAACACCTTAAAAGAAGCCATTCGATTGAGTTCTTCTTCTTTCGGACTACAACCCTATACGATAATTATTGTCGAAAACCCTGATTTAAGAGCAAAATTAAAACCAGCATCTTGGGGACAATCTCAAATTATTGACGCTTCACATCTAATCGTTTTTGCAAGTAACACTCAAGTTAGTAACGAATATATTGACTCCTACCTTCAAAAAATTGCCGATACAAGAGGACTTACGCTTGATAAAGTAAATCCTTATGGCGATTATATCAAAGGATTTTTGGCTAATGTTCCAGCAGAGGTAATTCCTGTTTGGACAGCAAAACAAACCTATTTAGCACTTGCAAATTTATTAAATGCTGCGGCTGAACTAAAAATTGATGTAACACCTATGGAAGGTTTTGTTCCAGAACAATACAATGAAATATTAGGACTTACACAGTTGGGATTAAATGCAAGTTTAGTAGCAACCATAGGATATCGTAGCGATGAAGATGCCACCCAGCATCTAAAAAAAGTTAGAAAATCAACCGAAGAATTATTTATCACACTTTAATCAATTATAAACAATCAAATTTAAACACTATGAAAAATTTAAAATCAATCGCATTAGCCTTAGTAGTACTTTTAAGTACAGTATCCGTAACCGCTCAAATCAAAAAAATTGACGTTGCAAAAAGTAAAATCGAATGGACTGGAAAAAAAGTGACCGGACAACACAACGGAACAGTAAACTTTAAAGACGGATACCTAGCATTCAAAAAAAATAAATTAAACGCTGGAAGTTTTACGGTAGATATGACAACTTTAACAGCTACAGATTTAACAGGAGAATACAAAGATAAATTAGACGGTCACTTGAAAGCGGATGACTTTTTTGGAACAGAAAAATTCCCAACTGCTTCTTTAGTGTTTAAAAAAATTAAAGCTGTTTCAACTAGCCTTTATACAATAACGGCAGATTTAACTATCAAAGGGATTACTAAACCTATCATTTTTGATCTTGCTACAAAAGGAAAAACAGCAACAACCACATTTAATGTAAACAGAACTTTGTATGATATAAAATATGGTTCTAAATCATTTTTTGACAGCATAGGTGACAAAGCTATTTCTGATGAATTCGAATTGAAAATTGCTCTAAATTTTTAATTCAATACCAAAAGTAAAACTAACAAACCCCAAGAAGATATTTTTGGGGTTTGCTGTTTTAAGAAAATAAAAAAAGTGTTTTTTTATTTAAACTATTTGGATAATCAATTTTGATTTATATATTTGTCCTATGAAAATAATTTTAAAAAATACTTGGTGGTGGAACAATTTACGTCAATCGTCGTGAACAAAGCTACCGTAGTATAAACTATAAATACAAAAGGCTTGTCATCACGACAAGCCTTTTTTTTAGCCCCACCCCAACCCTCCCCGAAGGGGAGGGAGTAGAAACAAAATAGAAATTAATAATATGAAGAAATATAAATTACAAACCAATTACAAGCAAATTCTTGCCGACACGATCACCCCTGTTAGCATTTATTTTAAAATTCGAGATAAATTCCCAAATAGTTTACTACTTGAAAGTAGCGATTATCACGGAAACGACAATAGTTTTTCGTACATCTGTTGTAATCCTATCGCTTCTATAAAAATTGAAAACGAAACAATTTACAAAACCTTTCCAGACGGAAGCTCCGAAAGTGTTTTGATAGATTCTAATACCGATATTCCTGAAGTAATTCAGACATTTTCGAGCCAATTCGAATCCGAAAAAAATGAGTTTAAATTTATTAATAACGGCTTATTTGGCTATATTTCCTATGATGCCGTTCGTTATTTCGAAAAAGTGACGATTGCAAAAAAAGAAAATAGTCATACTATTCCTGATGTGTATTATGCAGTCTACCAAAACATTATTGCCATCAATCATTTCAAAAATGAAGCGTATATATTTTGCCACAGTATCGATGGTAAAAATAATATTTTAGAAATCGAACAATTAATTCAATCCCGAAACATCGCTTCTTATAAATTTTCGAAAGAAGGAAAAGGCTACTCTAACTTAACCGACCAAGAATTTATCAATAATGTGGCTTTAGCCAAAAAGCATTGCTACCGAGGCGATGTTTTTCAGTTGGTTTTATCGAGACGATTTACGCAAGGATTTAAAGGGGATGAATTTAATGTATATCGAGCATTAAGAAGCATAAACCCTTCGCCTTATCTGTTCTTTTTTGACTATGGTGATTTCAAAATATTTGGATCTTCGCCCGAAGCGCAAATTATTGTCAAAAATCGGAAAGCCGAAATTCATCCTATTGCAGGAACTTTTAGACGTACTGGTGATGATGAAAAAGATGCGATTTTAGCAAAAAAATTATCGGAGGATCAAAAAGAAAATAGCGAACACGTCATGTTAGTCGATTTGGCTCGAAATGATTTAAGCAGAAACGGTCATGATGTAAATGTGGAAAAATACCGTGAAATACAATTTTTCTCCCACGTAATTCACTTAGTTTCAAAAGTAACTGGTTTTTTACACGAAAAAGCGACAACAATGCAAGTGGTTGCCGATACTTTTCCTGCTGGAACCTTGAGTGGTGCGCCAAAACACCGCGCTATGCAACTCATTGAGGATTACGAAAAAACAAGCCGCAGTTTTTATGGTGGAGCTATAGGGTTTATGGATTTTGAAGGCAACTTTAACCATGCTATAATGATACGAACTTTCTTGAGCAAAAATCATGAATTACACTCTCAGGCTGGCGCAGGAATTGTTGCCGATTCAGACGAAGAAAGTGAAATGCAAGAAGTGTATAATAAATTATTGGCGCTGAATAAAGCGTTGGAGTTAGCAGAAACAATTTAAGCCCATCCCCATATCGGGACTTCCCAAAGGAGAGGGTGACGAGCTTAAAAAACAGCAACTTGTGAGATTGCAAAACAATAAAATTTATAATAATTAAAACCCTATTTACCCCAATAGGAACTCCCCTCCTTCGGAGGGGTTGGGGGAGGAAAATGAAAAAAATACTAGTCATAGACAATTACGATAGTTTCACTTATAATTTAGTGCATTATCTCGAAGATTTAGAATGTGAAGTTACCGTTTACAGAAACGATGAATTTGACATTGATGAAATAGCTCATTTTGACAAAATATTACTTTCGCCGGGTCCAGGAATTCCTGATGAAGCTGGATTACTGAAAGCGGTGATTTCAAAATATGCTCCAACAAAAAGCATTCTTGGTGTTTGTTTAGGACAACAAGCCATTGGTGAAGTATTTGGAGGCACACTTTCTAATCTAGATAAAGTATATCATGGTGTAGCAACAATGGTAAAAACAGTTGTCAATGATGAACTATTATTTGAAGGTTTAGGCAATGAATTTGAAGTAGGTCGTTATCACTCCTGGGTAGTCGATGCCAATTTACCTGATATTTTAGAAGCCACTTCTTTTGACGAAAATGGTCAGGTTATGTCTTTACGACACAGAATATTTGATGTTAGAGGCGTACAATTTCATCCAGAAAGTGTGTTGACACCCAATGGAAAAAAGATTTTAGAAAATTGGTTATCCTCCCCAACCCCTCCAAAGGAGGGGCTTTAAAAAATTAAAAAAAATTGCGTCTTAGCGTCTTAGCGGTAAAATTTTATGAAAAACATATTAAACAGACTCATTAATCACGAAATTCTCTCGAAAGAAGAGGCTAAAAACGTTTTGATTAACATATCAAACGGAAGCTATAATACGAGCCAAATCGCCTCTTTTCTTACAGTATATATGATGCGAAGCATTAGTATTGATGAATTGGCTGGTTTTCGTGAAGCTTTACTGGATTTGTGTATTCGGGTAGATTTATCGAATTATAATACGATTGATTTGTGCGGAACAGGTGGCGACGGAAAAGACACATTTAATATTTCTACTCTCGCATCGTTTGTAGCAGCTGGAGCAGGAATTAAAGTGGCCAAACATGGGAATTACGGTGTTTCTTCTATTTCAGGATCTAGTAATGTAATGGAAAAATTAGGTGTACAATTCAGTAATGATAATTCTTTCTTAGAGAAATGCATTGACCAAGCGGGAATTTGTATCCTTCATGCTCCTTTATTTCATCCCGCTATGAAAAATGTCGCTCCTATTCGTGCAGCATTGGGAGTAAAAACATTTTTTAATATGTTAGGTCCTATGGTGAATCCATCGTTTCCAAAAAATCAATTGGTAGGGGTATTTAATCTTGAGTTGGCACGTATGTATGGTTATTTATACCAGAACACCGATAGGAATTTTACCATTTTACATTCCTTAGATGGGTATGATGAAATATCTTTGACCTGTCCAACCAAGTTTATTTCAAAAAGTCAAGAAGGTATTTTAAATCCTAGTGATTTTGGAGTTGACCTTTTATCCCAAAGCGAAATTGAAGGCGGAAAAACCATCGAAGAATCGGCAACAATGTTCATGACTATTATATCAGGAAAAGGAACCGAAGCCCAAAATAATGTAGTATGTGCCAATGCGGCTATGGCGATTACTACTGTAAATGGTTGCACTCCATTGGAGGGATTTGAGTTAGCCAAAGAAAGTTTGCTTTCTGGAAAAGGATTAGCAGCCTTGAATAAATTACAAGAATTAAGTAAATAAAAATAGTTTAAAGTTTAAGGTTTAAAGTTGTTGGAATGCGGCACAACTTTAAACCTTAAACAAAGAAAACTTTAAACAAATAATAATGAACATACTCGATAGAATCATAGTTGACAAACGCAGAGAAGTCATTCTCAAAAAATCAATCATTCCTGTTTCGCAATTGGAAGCCTCTGTTTTGTTTGGTCGAAAAACCATTTCGCTAAGCGAAAATTTAAAAAATAGCAATTCTGGAATCATTGCGGAACACAAACGCCGTTCGCCATCGAAATCAGAAATAAATTATGGTTTCACAGTAGAAGAAGTAGTCAAAGGCTATGAAGATGCTGGTGCTTGTGGCATTTCGGTATTAACAGACCAGAAATATTTTGGCGGATCGCTAGACGATTTACTTTTAGCCAGAGCCAGTGTAAATATCCCGCTTTTACGAAAAGAATTTATTGTTG
Source organism: Flavobacterium sp. (assembly GCA_043770135.1). Lineage (GTDB taxonomy): Bacteria > Bacteroidota > Bacteroidia > Flavobacteriales > Flavobacteriaceae > Flavobacterium. Next base: position 39,029 of record JAYVIN010000122.1, read on the forward strand.
ACGAATACCAAATATTGGAAGCCAAAGCCCACGGAGCCGATTTAATTTTGCTTATTGCTGCAGTTTTAACTAGAGAAGAAATAAAATCTTTGTCGGAATTTGCCAAAAGTTTAGGACTAGAAGTATTACTCGAAGTTCATAATCTCGAAGAGTTGGAAAAATCAATAATACCAACATTGGACATGATTGGTGTGAACAACCGAAATCTAAAAACGTTTGAAGTAAGTCTGGATTTCAGTAAAGAATTAGCCGACAAAATCCCGAATGATTTTGTGAAAATATCAGAAAGTGGCATTTCATCTATTGAAGCTATCAACGAACTAAAACCCTACGGATATAAAGGATTCTTGATTGGCGAAAATTTTATGAAAACCGATAATGCTGGCGAAGCAGCGAAAGAATTTATAAATAATTTAGCCCCCTAACCCCACCGCGGCGGGGGAAAAAGCAACTAATAAATATGTTTGGTATGCAACCATCTTCAAAAAACACATCTACAAATACGAGTCCAGTTTCGGCTCCCTCCCCTTCGGGGAGGGCTGGGGTGGGGATCAAAATCTGCGGTATGAAATACCCCGATAATATCCTCGAAGTAGGATCGCTCCTACCCGATTATATGGGCTTTATATTTTGGGAGAAATCGGCACGTTATTTTGATGAAATTATTCCTGAATTGCCAAAAAGCATAAAAAAGACTGGCGTTTTTGTAAATGCAACTGTCGAAGAAATTGTAGAAAAGGTTTCAAAATACGATTTACAAGCAGTACAACTTCACGGTCAGGAATCGGTTGCTTTTTGTACAGAACTAAAAAGTAAATTGATACTTTCAATCGAAATAATTAAAGTGTTTTCGGCAGACGAAAATTTTGATTTCGAAGTATTAAAACCATTTGAAACCGTTTGCGATTATTTCCTTTTTGATACCAAAGGAAAATTACCGGGCGGAAACGGAACTACTTTCGATTGGAAAATATTAGAAAATTATCCCTCAACAAAACCATTCTTCTTGAGTGGTGGAATAGGAATTGCCGAATTGGAGGACGTTAAACAAGTATTAAAAACCAATTTACCCATTTATGCCATCGATATAAATAGTAAATTTGAGGTCGAACCAGGATTAAAAAATATAGAATTATGTAAAATCGCGCGTAGAGACGTTGCATTGCAACGTCTGTAACACGAAATAAAAAATAAAAACATGTCATACAACGTAAACGAAAAAGGCTATTACGGAGAATTTGGAGGAGCCTACATTCCAGAAATGTTATATCCAAATGTAGAAGAATTGCGTCAACAGTATTTAAAAATCACTGCGGAACCCGAATTTCAAGCCGATTTCGATTCTTTGCTAAAAGAATATGTGGGTCGCCCTACTCCACTGTATTTTGCAAAGCGTTTATCAGAACAATACAACACTAAAATCTACCTCAAAAGAGAAGATTTGTGCCATACAGGCGCACATAAAGTGAACAATACCATTGGGCAAATTTTATTAGCCAAACGATTGGGTAAAACCCGAATTATTGCCGAAACTGGTGCAGGTCAACACGGAGTTGCAACGGCAACTGTTTGCGCCTTAATGGGATTAGAATGTATCGTTTATATGGGCGAAGTGGATATCAAAAGACAAGCACCCAATGTTGCCAGAATGAAAATGCTTGGAGCCGAAGTACGTCCAGCAACTTCAGGTTCAAAAACTTTAAAAGATGCTACCAATGAAGCCATTCGGGACTGGATTAACAACCCCGTTGATACGTATTATATCATTGGTTCTGTTGTAGGCCCACACCCCTATCCAGATATGGTAGCTCGTTTTCAAAGCGTTATTTCCAAAGAAATAAAATGGCAATTATTAGAAAAAGAAGGTCGTGAAAATCCTGATTATGTGATTGCTTGTGTTGGTGGTGGCAGTAATGCTGCAGGTTCCTATTATCATTTTTTAGACAATGAAGAAGTGACCATTGTGGCTGTTGAAGCAGCAGGTTTAGGAGTTGATTCTGGCGAAAGTGCCGCAACATCAGCCCTAGGTAAAATTGGCGTTATTCATGGCAGTAAAACTTTGTTAATGCAATCAGCTGACGGACAAATTACAGAACCCTATTCTATTTCGGCAGGTTTAGATTATCCTGGAGTTGGACCAATGCATGCCAATTTATTCGCTACAGGTAGAGCCAAATTTATAGCTATCACCGATGAAGATGCGATGAATTGGGGATTGAAATTATCACAAATGGAAGGCCTGATTCCTGCTATAGAAAGTGCTCATGCTTTTGCAGTTTTAGATGAAATGAAATTCAAACCCGAAGATATTGTAGTCATTAACTTGTCGGGTCGTGGAGATAAAGATTTAAATACCTACATCGATTATTTTAAATTATAATTTAGAGAACTCGTTGGGTGTAAGTATTCAAAACGTCTGTTCGAGTGTTTTTTGTGCAGTATCCCGATAGCTATCGGGAAGGAACAAAAAATGTATCGAGAACCGTTTTTAATGAAATTTTTCTTGTTCTCGATACGATTTTCTGACGAAAATCACTCAGACTGACGGAAAATTATCATCAAAACTAATCACACCCAACGGGTTAGAGAATACAAAATAGTATCAAAATTGAAAACTAGAATGAAATGGAAAATTTATTTGCTTACGGAACTTTAAAAGATAAAGAAATTCAAGAAAGAATTTTTGGCAGAATTTTAAAAGGAAACCCCGATAATTTAATTGGATATATAATTACAGAAATTTCTATAGAAGAAGAATTTGGCATCATTCAATATCCAATTATTACTGAAACAAGAAACGAATCAGAAAGCATTAACGGAATATGTTATCAACTTAGTCAGCTTGAGTTAGAACTGGCTGATACTTATGAAGGAATGCATTACAAACGCATCGAAGTTCAATTAGAATCTAATGAGACGGCTTGGACCTATACCGCCGTTGAATAATCCAAAAAAATAGTAAAAAATAAAAACAGATTTTATCTGAAATATCCAATGAACAGAATAAACCAAAAATTACAAGAAAAAAATAACATTTTGTCCATCTATTTTTCGGCTGGATATCCTAGTCTAAACGATACGGTACAAATCATACAAGATTTAGAAAAAAATGGGGTTGACATGATCGAAATCGGATTGCCTTTTAGTGATCCTTTAGCAGATGGACCGACCATTCAAGAGAGTTCTACTCAGGCTTTATATAACGGCATGACGACACAAGTTTTGTTTGACCAATTGGCAGTCATCCGAAAAACAGTTTCTATTCCACTGATAATTATGGGTTATTTCAATCCAATGCTTCAATATGGAATGGAAAATTTTTGTAAAAAATGCGCCGAAATTGGTGTCGATGGTTTAATTATTCCGGACTTGCCGGTTGATGTTTATGCTGACGAGTTCAAAACTATCTTTGAAAAATACGGATTAATTAATGTGTTTTTAATTACGCCGCAAACTTCAGACGATAGGATTCAATTTATAGATAGTGTTTCTGATGGATTTATTTATATGGTAAGTTCTGCCAGTGTAACGGGTTCTCAATCTGGTTTTGGAAATACCCAAGAAGATTATTTCAAAAGAATAGCCGATATGAATTTGCGAAATCCGCAAGTCATTGGATTCGGCATCAACAATGCTGAAACTTTTAATCAGGCTACACAATTTGCCAAAGGCGCTATTATTGGTAGTGCTTTTATCAAAAACTTGACGGAAAATGGTGTTGAAAGTATTGGAGAATTTGTGAAAGCAATTCGATAAAAATAGTGCTATATAAAAAGGACACAGCGTGTTTTTAAAATGTAAAAGACTATTTGTTTGATAATAAATAGACACTGACGTTTATCGGACAAAGTTACCCTATTTACAGGTAATAAGTTGTGTGCAAAATTTTCAGCTATCTACTATGGAAGAAACTTTTAAAAAGAATATCAATTCAGAACTCAACGAAATTTCGTCTTTTTTCTTAAATGAAAATTTTATTTTTAATCAACCAGGACACCCAATAGATGGTGGTAAATTGAATTTATTTAAAAGAGCGGACGAAAAAGTTATAAGTTTTGAATTAGATTTAAATCAGCCTATTAATCCGGATGATATTACTTTTAAAAAACTTGGACTCACTATAGTATCTAAGATAGTTTCAGAAAAATATACCTATTGTATTCCTAAAAAAGGAGTTACAAAAATTTCGGCAAAATCTTTTATAGCGTCAGAAAAAATTAAAGGTGAAATTTCCAGCATATATACCGAATCGTTTCCTTTAAAAACACCCTCTTTTTTTAGATTAATATTTCAGATAAACGAGCAATACGGAATTACAAATTTTTTAGGTTCAAGGTATTCATGTGGTGAAACTCACTATTCATTAGGGCTCATTATTTTAGAAATTGGCAAAAATAAATATCATGTATTTCGTCATTGTTATAACAAGAAAATTTATTTAATATTTGAAGTTCAAAATATAATTTCTTTCGATTCTTTCAAAATTGATTGCGATTCAATTCAAAAATCAATTGCTTTTTTGAAGGGAAATTATCATAAAGATGAGCATTATTTTTTCAGTTATGATTCCTTAAATTTTGAAAAACCAACTTCTTTATACTTTAACGATTTTGGCGATTCTATAATTTCAAATTTTGAATTAATAAATCCACAACAATTTAGAACTTTTATGAAAATATCCGATGAAAAACTCATACTTAGTTCATTACTTTTTCCAGAAAAAACTTTGTCAAATCTTGCGAGTTTAGTAAAGCTCAAACCACAACTAGACCGTACTTTAGATTTAATTATTTATGGAAATGATATAAGATCTCCATTAATCAGATGCTCAACCTTTAGTGTTGCTTTAGAAACTATCGTTTCGCTAATCCACTCTGAAAACAAGAGTGCATTTAAACCATTAAAACAAAGTAACAAATTAGCAAAAATCCAGTTGGACTTGCAAGCAGTAATTGATAATTCCAAGAACGAGTTGTCAGAGCAAGAGTATATATTTATATCTAAAAAAATAAGTTATCTCAACACATCTTTCAATAAAGACAAATATTTATTAGCTTTTAATTTTTTAAAAATTGAGTTACCAGAGTATCTTAAAAATTTACTTAATACAAGAAACCTTTTTTTTCATGGCAAGACTCCTTACGAAGAAGGAGAACTAAACGCAAAAATTCCAGACCTACATCTCGAAGCTGATAGAATACACATGTTAGTCTCTATTCTTGTATTAAAATATGCTGGATATAGAGGTCATATAAAAAATCAAGCTGGGTATCGACTAGCTATGAAAAACATATATGACGATTTAGAAAATGAAGTCGTTGAAAATTCATTTTACAAAATATAATACGTTAAACAAAACTTGCTATTCGGTCATTACAGATAGGTATTAGCGGGAGGGAAAATGAAAACTAATTTTAAAATATTTGATTTCGAAATGAGAAACGTAATTGAAAAATTAAAAGAATTCAGTAATCAAATCGAATTAGAATTAAGATTTGATTATAATTTCAAGATAACAGACACCTTTTTTAACCCTAATGAAATATTTGATTTAACCAATCAAAAAAATGCATTTGAACAAAATGTAAAACTCAAATGGATACTTAAAGAAAAATATATTTCAACACCAAATTCAACAAATATCGACTTTTGGATTATTAATTCTTGGGGTGGAATTAGAGGATTTAAAGAAAATTCGAAAAATATTGATAAAATTCAAATCTTTAAAAAACAATTAGATAAAAAAAAGTTGTCTTTAGACACATTTAGTACTATTTCTTCATTGTCAAAACTCTCATCATTTATGGATCCTGACAATTTTGTAATTTATGATTCAAGGGTAATTTATACTCTGAATTGGTTAATATTGAACTGTGAAAATCAAAATGGTTTTAATGAAAAATATTTTCCAATGCCAAGTGGTCGAAATAAAATAATTACAGACTTTGACATGAATACAATCATAAATATATCTCATTTAGATATTTATAAAAATAAAAAAGATTTGTATAGATCACAGCAACTTGCGTATTTTGATTTTTGTGATTTTGTTAAATACACCACCAAAGTTATATATGGAGAAAATGCTAAACCATTTCAATTGGAAATGTTATTATTTACAATAGCTGATAATGAAATATTTAAAGAATTAAAAGAAAATTTAAAAATTTATCTCGTAAAAACCAGCTGATTCCCTTTAGACAAATTGGCATCAAATTGATAACCATCGTAGTTAAATCCTTTGAGATCATCTATAGTTTCAGCGTTAGAATCAAGTATGTAACGCACCATCATTCCTCTCGCTTTCTTAGCAAAAAAACTAATTATTTTAAGTTTTCCGTCTTTACAATCTTTGAATTCTGGTGTAATTACGGGTACTTTTAAGGTTTTCACATCTACTGCCGAAAAATATTCGGTACTGGCTAAATTGATAAATAATTCTCCCTTTTCGAGTTCATTGTTTAGGGCTTTGGTTACCCTAGGTTTCCAAAATTCATAAAGATTTTTGGCATCGCCAATAGGTAATCTGGTTCCCATTTCTAGTCGATACGCTTGCATTAAATCTAGGGGTTTCAAGAGTCCGTACAAACCTGATAAAATTCGTAACCTATTTTGCAAATCATCTAGTTTGTCTAAAGGAATTGTAAAAGCATCCAATCCGGAATACACATCACCGTCGAAAGTATAAATGGCAGCTCGGGCGTTTTGTATCGTAAAAGGGGTTTTCCAATCTTGATTGCGTTGCCAATTTAATTGAGCCAGATTATCCGAAATCGTCATTAATTCCGAAAGTTCATTCGGAGATTTTTGTTTTAAAACTTTGTGAACCTGACGTGCTTCTTTTAGAAATGCTGCTTCTGAATATGCTGCTGTTGGCAATTCTTTTTCAAAATTTAAGGACTTGGCTGGCGATAGGACAATTTTCATAAATAAGTAACTCTAGTTTGTACCTTTCAAAAATACGAATTGAAAAACCGAAAAGAAAACAAAGAGGCTTTATATTTTTTTGAAATGACATAAAAAAACAATTACACCCTTTTTTGACTTCCGAAACTTAGGAAAACAAAAAAACGCTCAAGTTCCCTTGAGCGTTTTACATATAAAAAATCAAATTAATTATGCATTAGCTTCAGCAGCAATTAAGTTCAATGCAGAACCTGCAACGAACCAACCAATTTGACTGGCATTGTAAGTATGGTTTGCTAAAATGGTATCTTTCGAACCATCGGCATGAACAAACTCTAACGTTAATGGTTTCGCTGGAGCAAAATCTACTAAATCTATGAAATTAATGGTGTCATCTTCTTGAATTTTATCATAATCTGCTTCATTGGCAAAAGTAAGACCCAACATTCCTTGTTTTTTCAAATTCGTTTCGTGAATACGAGCGAATGATTTTACCAAAACTGCTTTCACACCTAAGAAACGAGGTTCCATTGCCGCATGTTCACGAGAAGAACCTTCACCATAATTATGATCTCCCACAACAACCGAAGCGATTCCAGCGGCTTTATAAGCACGTGCTACAGCGGGAACGGCATCATATTCGCTAGTTAATTGGTTTTTAACCGAATTTGTTTTTTCAGTAAAAGCATTCACTGCTCCTATCAACATATTGTTTGAAATATTATCCAAGTGACCACGGAAACGCAACCAAGGTCCAGCCATAGAAATATGGTCGGTGGTACATTTTCCGAAAGCTTTGATTAATAATTTAGCTCCCAAAATATTTTTTCCATCCCAAGCATCAAAAGGTGCCAACAATTGCAAACGGTCTGAAGTTTCGCTTACAACGATTTGAACTCCAGAACCATCTTCCGCCGGTGCTTGAAATCCATTATCTTCAACTGCAAAACCTCTTTTTGGTAATTCATCACCAAAAGGAGCAGTCAATTTTACTTCTTCACCTTTGTCATTGATCAAAGTATCGGTTATCGGATTGAAATCCAAACGACCTGAAATTGCTAATGCAGCAACCATTTCCGGTGACGTTACAAAAGCATGTGTGTTTGGGTTTCCATCGGCACGTTTAGAAAAATTTCTGTTGAAAGAGTGAACGATGGTGTTTTTTTCTTGCTTGTCCGCTCCTGCTCTGTCCCATTGTCCGATACAAGGGCCGCAAGCATTGGTAAACACTTTGGTTCCCATTTTTTCGAAAGTGGCAATCATTCCATCTCTTTCGATTGTATATCTAATTTGTTCTGAACCTGGATTGATTCCGAACTCCGCTTTTGGGCTAATGCCTAATTCCACCGCTTGGTTTACGATTGAAGCGGCACGAGCCATATCTTCGTATGAAGAGTTGGTACAAGAACCGATTAATCCCCATTCTACTTTAATTGGCCACCCGTTGGCAGCAGCTTCTGCTTTCATTTTAGAAACTGGCGTTCCTCTGTCTGGCGTAAAAGGTCCGTTGATGTGTGGTTCTAATTCCGAAAGATTGATTTCAATTACTTGGTCGAAATACGTTTCTGGATTAGCGTATACTTCTGGATCGGCAGTCAAGTAAGAAGCTACAGCATCTGCAGCATCCACCACGTCTTGACGACCGGTTGCGGTTAGGTATCTTCTCATCGATTCATCATACCCAAATGTAGAAGTAGTCGCGCCAATTTCGGCACCCATATTACAAATAGTTCCTTTTCCGGTACACGACATTGAAGTAGCTCCTTCACCAAAATATTCCAAAATAGCTCCAGTTCCACCTTTAACGGTAAGAATATCGGCTACTTTAAGAATTACATCTTTTGGTGCTGTCCACCCAGATAATTTTCCGGTTAGTTTTACGCCTATTAATTTTGGAAATTTCAATTCCCATGACATTCCTGACATTACATCTACGGCATCAGCACCACCAACACCGATAGCCAACATTCCCAATCCACCTGCATTTACGGTATGTGAATCGGTTCCAATCATCAAACCACCTGGAAAGGCGTAGTTTTCTAAAACGATTTGGTGAATAATTCCGGAACCTGGTTTCCAAAAACCTATTCCATATTTATCAGAAACTGAAGAAAGAAAGTCAAAAACTTCTTTGGATTGGGTATTTGCCAAAGCTAAATCAGATTTGGCTCCATTTTTAGCTAGAATCAAGTGATCACAATGCACGGTAGTTGGCACAGCAACTGTTTTTTTTCCTGCATGCATAAATTGCAACAAGGCCATCTGAGCGGTTGCATCTTGACAAGCGACTCTGTCTGGAGCAAAATCTACATAATCAGCTCCTCTTTTAAAAGTTTGAGTTGGCTGACCTTCCCAAAGATGGGAGTACAAAATTTTCTCTGTCAATGTTAGTGGACGACCGACTAATTCGCGTGCAGCATCAACACGAGTGGTCATGTTTGCATACACATTTTTAATCATTTCAATATCAAAAGCCATAAGATTTATATTATTTGGTTTTGTAATTCATTTTAGAACACCACAAGGTACAAAATAGTATGCAATAAAAAGCCTGAGTTTACGACTCAGGCTTATATAATTATTGGTAAATAATCTTGTGATTAATTATTAACGAGCAACTTATGAGAAGGCGCAAACTTGGTTAGGTTGATCCCTTCTACCGCCGTTTTATATTCTTCAATTGTTGGGGTTCTACCCAATATTGTTGATAATACTACAACTGGTGTTGAAGAAAGCAAAGATTCTCCTTTTTTACCTTCGGTATCCTCAACAACTCTTCCTTGGAAAAGACGAGTAGATGTTGCCATAACCGTATCTCCTTTGGCCGCTTTCTCTTGGTTACCCATACAAAGGTTACAACCTGGACGCTCTAGATATAACATTTTTTCGTAAGAAGTTCGTGCAGCAGCTTTAGGAACGTTGTCGTCGAATTCGAAACCAGAATATTTTTGTAAAATTTCCCAATCCCCTTCTGCTTTTAACTCATCAACAATATTATAAGTCGGCGGCGCTACAACTAATGGTGCTTTGAACTCTACTTTACCTTCTTGCTCATCAATATTCTTAAGCATATGCGCTAGAATTTTCATATCTCCCTTGTGAACCATACAAGAACCGATAAATCCAAGATCTACTTTTTTAACGCCACCATAGAAAGATAATGGTCTGATGGTATCGTGCGTATATCTTTTAGAAACATCAGCATTATTTACATCTGGATCAGCAATCATTGGCTCAGCAATTTGATCCAAATCAACTACAACTTCAGCGTAATATTTAGCGTTAGCATCTGGTCTTAAGGCTGGTTTTTCACCGGATATAATTTCAGCAATTCTCTTATCGGCAATAGCAATCAATCCTTTCAACACTTGATTTGTGTTGTCCATTCCTTTGTCGATCATAATCTGAATTCTACCCTTTGCTATCTCTAGCGATTCAATCAAAGTATAATCTTCAGAAATACAGATAGAAGCTTTTGCTTTCATTTCTGCTGTCCAGTCCGTAAATGTAAAGGCTTGATCCGCATTCAGCGTTCCAAGATGAACTTCTATAATTCTTCCTTGGAATACATTCTCACCACCAAATGTCTTAAGCATTTGAGATTGTGTAGCGTGAACCACATCACGGAAATCCATGTAGCCTTTCATATCTCCTTTGAAAGTCACTTTTACAGATTCTGGAATTGGCATTGAAGCCTCACCGGTAGCCAAAGCCAAAGCAACAGTTCCAGAGTCAGCACCAAAAGCAACACCTTTAGACATTCTGGTATGAGAATCACCACCAATGATGATAGCCCACTCGTTTACAGTAATATCGTTAAGCACTTTATGAATTACATCCGTCATTGCATGATAAACGCCTTTCGGGTCACGAGCTGTGATCAATCCGAAGTCGTTCATAAATTTCATCAATCTAGGGATATTTGCCTTCGATTTATTATCCCAAACTGAAGCAGTATGACAACCCGATTGGTAAGCACCGTCAACGATTGGTGAAATTACAGTAGCTGCCATAGACTCCAATTCTTGAGAAGTCATCAAACCCGTTGTATCTTGTGAACCAACAATATTTACAGTAACACGAACATCAGAACCAGCGTGTAAAATTTTACCTGGAGTTGTGCCAACTGCATTTTTATTAAATATTTTTTCTACTGCTGTAAGTCCTTGTCCTTCGATAGAAACTTCTTTTGACGGAGCATAAACAGGCACAATATCAATACCTAGAGTCTTAGATGCAAATGTTTGCAGTTTTTTTCCAAATACAATTGCGTAAGAACCTCCCGCTTTTATAAATTCAATTTTCTGAGGCGTGAATGCCTTAGAAATATCTATTAATTCTTTATCGCCGTTATAAAGTTTTTTTGTTTTTGTGTTGATGGTGAGAACTGTACCAGTAGCAACAGAATACACTTCTTCGAGAATAGGATCACCGCTTTCGTTGCGAACAACATTACCATTTTCATCTAATTTTTTCACCCAGTTTTTAAGATCCAAACCTATACCACCTGTAACATCTACAGTAGTAAGGAAAATTGGAGAAATACCGTTTGTTCCAGCAACGATTGGAGCAATATTAATAAATGGAACATAAGGACTGGCTTGTTTTCCGCTCCAAAGTGCCACATTGTTCACCCCTGACATTCTGGAAGAACCCACACCCATGGTACCTTTTTCAGCGATTAACATCACGCTCTTATCAGGATTCGCTTCTGCTAATGCTTTGATTTCAGCTTGTGCTTCTGGAGAAATTAAGCATTTACCATGCAATTCACGATCTGAACGAGAGTGTGCTTGGTTTCCTGGAGAAAGTAAATCTGTTGAAATATCTCCTTCACCAGCAATAAATGTAACCACCTTAATTTCTTCTGCAATTTCTGGTAATTTAGTAAAGAACTCCGCCTTTGCATAGCTCTCTAATATAGCCGTAGCGATTTCGTTACCACTTTTGAAAGCCGCTTCTAAACGATCTGTATCTGCTTCATAGAGAAAAACTTGTGTCTTTAAAACGGCTGCAGCCTCTTTTACAATAACAACATCATCACCTAAAGCTAAATCAAGTAAAACCGCTATAGAAGTTCCCCCTTTCATGTGTGATAATAGTTCTAAAGCAAATGCAGGAGAAATTTCGGCCACAACGGATTGACCTAAAACGATTTCCTTTAAAAAGGTAGCTTTCAAATTAGCTGCAGGAGTAGTCCCAGGAACAACATTGTAAATAAAGAATTTAAGAGAATCAACTCTATTTGGGTTTTCTAAATCTTTAATTTGCGCAATAATTTCGCTTAGTAATTCAGCAGCATCAATCGGTTTTGGGTGAAGTCCCTGAATTTTTCGTTCTTCGATTTCGTTGATATAATCGCTATAAGTATTCATAATGATGTCTTTTCAATGTTATCGGCAGTTTTTTTTTAATAATTTCAAAATCAAAAAGCCCTATTTTTAGTTTATTTATTTGTGATGCAAATTTAAAGAATTTATGATGAAAATTTGAAATAATTTAATAGAAGATGCCTATTGAATCATTATAATTACAAATAAATAAGATTATGTGATTTAAATTGAAAAATTCTGAATATCAGTTTGATTAATTGTCTTTATCATCATAAAATGACAGAAAAATCGATTTAAATTCGATTAATTTTTGAAAATTTTGAAATCAAATTGCAAAATACGTGAATAGTGTTCATTTCAAAATCAAAATAAAACTATAAAAGACGAATGATAAACAAAAAAAGTTTACAACAATTTATCTATAATCATTTCTTCCGTTATTCCTTCGGCATCGGCTTTGTAATTTTTGATGATTCTGTGTCGCAAAATCCCCGTAGCCACCGCTTTTACATCTTCGATATCGGGAGAAAATTTCCCGTTAAAAGCAGCGTGAGCTTTAGCAGCTAAAATTAAGTTTTGTGATGCTCTTGGGCCTGCTCCCCAATCCAAATAATTTTTTACAAATTCATTTGATAATGGATTGTTCGGACGCGTTTTACTCACTAAAGTAACCGCATATTCAATCACATTATCGGCCACTGGAATTCGACGAATCAAGTGTTGGAAATCGATAATTTCTTGAGCAGTAAACAAAGGATTTATGGTTTGTTTTTCGTCAGAAGTAGTTTTTTTAACCACACTAACTTCCTCGTCAAAAGAAGGATAGTCTAATTTAATAGCGAACATAAAACGATCTAATTGAGCTTCTGGCAAAGGATATGTTCCTTCTTGCTCTATTGGGTTTTGTGTAGCCAAAACAAAATAAGGCAAATCTAACTTATAATTTTGACCCGCAATCGTTACGGAACGTTCTTGCATGGCTTCAAGTAAGGCTGCTTGCGTCTTGGGCGGTGTTCTGTTAATTTCATCCGCCAAAATAATATTCGAAAAAATAGGGCCTTTAATAAATTTGAAGTGGCGGTTTTCGTCTAATATTTCGCTTCCCAAAATATCGGAAGGCATCAAGTCAGGGGTAAATTGGATTCTTTTGAAATCAAGTCCAAGCGCTTGTGCCAAAGTATTTACCATCAAGGTTTTTGCTAAACCGGGAACACCTACCAAAAGGGCGTGTCCTCCAGAGAAAACACAAAGCAAAATTTGATCTACAACCGCATCTTGACCAACGATTATTTTTGCTATTTCATTTTTAAGTTCATTCTTTTTTTGAACTAGATTCTTTATTGCTGCTACGTCTGACATATTGGAGGTTAGAAGTTAGAGGTTAGAGGTTTGAAGATGGAAGATGGGAGTAATCTTAATACTTAATACTCAAATCTTAATACTACTTTTTAAGCCAATTATTAGTGAAATTACAATCTCTATATTCTCCAATAATTTTGATATAGGTTTCTTTTATTTTTTCATCAAACCATTTCCCAATGGCCTTGATTTGCTTTTCTTTTAAGGCTAACTCTTTAATTTTTAAATAATCTTTCGCATAATCAGCAGTATGTTCGTCAATTTTATTGGTTACTGTAATAATCTTATACTTTTTCTTTCCTGATTGATCTTCATCTAATAAAGGAGCTGTAACCTCCCCCTCTTTCAAATTAGAAACTTGACCATATAAACTAGGATCCATTTTTGTTAGTTCAAAATGAGTGTCTTGAGTTTTTGGGTTTATCAAAGCTCCACCGTTGGCTTTAGTTTCTTTTTCATCAGATGATGTTCTAGCAGCTTCGGCAAAAGTAATTTCTTTGTCAATTATCCTTTTTCTAATTAAGGTTATTTTCTCTTTAGCTTCTTTTAAAGCGACTTCGGTAATGGCAGGAGTTAATAAAATATGACGCAACTCTAACTCTTGCCCTTTTATTTTTTCAAGAAAAATAATATGATACCCAAAATCAGTTTCAAACGGAGCTGAAATTTCTCCTTCGGTTAAACCAAATGCAACATCTTTAAACTCTTTTACAAATGGGGTTTTTCTAGTCATTTTATAATAACCTCCCGTTGATCTTGAACCTGGATCTTGAGAATACAAAACTGCTTTGGTTGCAAAACTAGAACCTTCTTGAATTTCTTTTTTAAATTCGTTTAATTTATCTATTACTTTTTGCTTCTCTTGGTCAGAGACTTTGGGTGTGACTATAATTTGGGCAACTTCTAGTTCTACACCAAATACAGGCAAATCAGCTTTTGGAATTTTTTTAAAAAAATTACGAACTTCTTCAGGAGTGATTTGAACTTCTTCAACAATTTTCTTTTGCATTTCAGAAGTCAGCTTTTGCTCTTTCAAAATATCAAAGAAATAAGACCTAAAATCTTCCTCATTACTTTTCTTATAGTATTGAACTACTTTCTCGATAGAACCAATTTGTTCTATCATATAATTCAACCTTTCCTCCATCATCGATTTCACCTCCCCGTCGGTTACCTTTAAACTGTCCTGTACTGCATGATGTGCATAGAGTTTATCCTCTAATAACTTTCCCAGCATTTGACATCTTGAAATGTCTTTGATGTTTCCTCCTTGACTTGAAATTTCCAAATAAGATTTATCAATATCAGAATCTAAAACAATGTAATCGCCCACTTTTGCAATCACACCGTCAATTTTTTGTTTTTTTGAAGGATTAGTTATAACAATAGATTCGGATGGTTTTTCGGTAATTATTTCTTGAGCATTTGCAACAAAATTTGAAAGTAGTATCGAAAAAATTACAAGTACTATTCTAAAATTTTTAATCTTAATTGATTTTAAAATCATTTTTTATTAATTTATTTTTATAATTTATTCGAAAATTAATTTCAATAGGGTTTCGAAAATTTTTAACCAAATATACACATTAAGAATCAACAAAAAGCATTGTTTAGTTCAACAATTTTTTGAAACAGTAGTGACAAAACAAAAATAACAATTCGATGACATTATACAAGATTAGAGTCTAGTATTAACAAAAAATTATAAGCCCAAAAATAATATTGAAAATCAAATTTCTGTTTAGTATAAGTCAATTTTATTTGGCTTATATAAAAAGAAGCTGTCAAAAATTGACAGCTTCTTTTATAATACAAATTCAAATTATACCAATTTTAATTTTAAAACGGTCTAATCTTTGAGGCAACGAACAGAGAAACCGTACTCCTTATCTCTATCGCTCCTGTACGCGTAGTCGTCGCGACAGTAAAGGTAATGGAAGTAAGCGGCGAGACCGTAATCGCTAGCAACCCACCAACTCCCGTCGGCGCGAAGTAAGTCGAAGGTGCCATTGCTGATGCGATAACCGCCCGGAAGACCTGTAAAGCCACTGCTGTTTGATGCGCCTGTATTGGGGCTGTACCACAAAATTGTGCCCGTTGACTTCATTTTACCTCCAGCTACTGGTTCGCCTCCTAGTGCGGTCGTGAGCGTTATCCATTCCGCATCGGTAGGTATGTGGTAGCCTGCTGGTGCAAGACCACGAGGGTCTTTCACTGCATACCAGTTGTACAATTTGCCATAAACAGTACCGTTAGCCGTTTTGTTTTCATAATAACACCAGCCGCCTGTTTTTAGGGCTGCCCAATCAGTTGGGTCTTGAACTTGTGGGATGGGGTCGCCATTGCGGTATTTTGATACGTTGAGGTTTTTTTGAGTCCAGCATTGCTCGCCAATTTTTACGGTAGGATAAATATTCCCGTCTATGTCGGTAACATTGCCACAAAAAGAATTAGGTTCTAGCGCTTCTACTCCTCCATCTTTAGAACAAGAAAAAAATATCGCCACAAACGCAACGGTTAGAAAACCTAATTTTTGGAAGTTTTTCATAATTATTTGTTTTTGTTTTGCTTACTGGGTTAAGGTTTCGGCTTTCCTTTGTGTTTTTTACTATGGGTCAAAAGCTAATTCATAGCTTGTTGTGCAAATATTTACTCAAATAAAATACTAATATCCCACTAAAACAATACATAGATATAGTTAATTCTGGTGTAATAGACAAAATTAATGGTTTTTAAGATATTTTTAGAGAGCGGAATGCCTAGGAAAACTCTTTTTTTTGTTCATTATTAATGTATTACAAATCATTTTAGACTAAATTTAATCGATATATAAAAATTGAAAACCTTTGAATTCAATTAGAGCTAATGAAAACAGGTGTTAACAAGATTTCGACCATTAATTTTGTCTATTACGCCTTAATTCTAAGTATTTAACATTTTAGAAACTTTGCAAAAAAATCAAAAATGGTAAAGACGGTAAAAAAGAGAATTTATAAGGTTTTTTGAAATAAAAAGAAGCTGTCAAAAAATGACAGCTTCCTTTAAAATTCAAAAATTCAAAACATGAATTTACTTTTTTAAATTTTCTATAAATTGGTCAAACAAATACGACGAATCATGTGGTCCTGGACTGGCTTCAGGATGATATTGAACAGAAAAACAATTTTTACTTTTCATTCTCATACCAGCGACAGTTCCATCGTTCAAGTGAAGATGGGTGATTTCCATCTCAGGATGATTGTCTAATTCCTCTTTGTTTACTGCAAAACCATGATTTTGGGAGGTAATTTCTCCTTTTCCAGTTATCAAATTTTTTACAGGATGATTAATCCCCCTGTGTCCGTTGAACATTTTGTATGTTGAAATTCCGTTTGCCAAAGCAATCACTTGATGCCCCAAACAAATACCAAATAAGGGTTTATTATTTTTGATTATTTCTTTGGCAACATTTATGGCACTAGTTAGTGGATCAGGATCTCCAGGTCCATTTGATAAGAAAAAACCATCTGGATTGAATGCCGCCAATTCCGAATACATAGAATCGTATGGAAAAACTTTTATGTAACAATCTCTTTTGGCAAGATTACGAAGAATATTGGTTTTAATTCCCAAGTCTAAAGCTGCAACTTTGTATGTAGCGTTTTCGTCACCAAAGAAATATGGATTTTTAGTAGAAACCTTTGAAGCTAATTCTAAGCCTTTCATATTTGGAACTTTTGCAAGAGCAATTTTGAGTTCTTCAATTGGAGTATCATCAGTACAAATTACCGAATTCATTGCTCCATTATCACGAATATAACTTACTAATCCTCGTGTATCTACATCTGAAATACAGATTAGGTTTTGTTTCGTAAAATAATCTTCTAGACTTCCTGTAGTGTCAACTCTAGAATAATTAAAGCTAAAATTTTTACAAACCAATCCTGCAATTTTTATGCTATCTGACTCGATTTCTTTATCGTTTACTCCGTAGTTTCCAATATGAGCATTGGTCGCCACCATTATTTGACCAAAATAAGAAGGGTCGGTAAAAATTTCTTGGTAACCAGTCATTCCAGTATTAAAACATACTTCACCAAAAGTAGTTCCTGAAATTCCTATAGATTTTCCGTGAAAAATAGTTCCATCACTTAAAAGAAGTATGGCGCTTTTTCTTGTTGTGTATTTCATTCGTTGATTTATTATTATAATTGTCAACTAAACTAGTTTGACTTTATTAATTGACACTATTTATTGTGCAAA
The DNA here is from genome assembly GCA_043770135.1 of Flavobacterium sp. Taxonomy (GTDB): domain Bacteria; phylum Bacteroidota; class Bacteroidia; order Flavobacteriales; family Flavobacteriaceae; genus Flavobacterium. The sequence continues at coordinate 56,869 of JAYVIN010000122.1, forward strand.
TTTAATTTTTTAACGCTAAGAGTGCAAGATTTTCTAAAAGATAATTTTTATAAAAATCAAAAAAAAAGGACAAACTAATAAAAGTTTATCCTTGATTTTATTTAATTAATTATTTTCATAATTAAACCGTATCTTCTTTTGAAGCTTCTTCATCAGAATTAGCAATTGGAGTTTCATCAACAACTTCTGGAGTTTCAATTACTGCTACTTCGGGAGTTTGCTCTAACGCTTCAATCACATCTGATTCTACTTCAGCAACTGGAGCTACTTCAGCAGTTTCAACTTCAGTAACTTCAGGCGCTACTTCAGCAACTGGAGCTACTTCTGAAGCATCATCTGCTTTCTTAGTTTTTCCTCCACGACGGCTTTTGGCTTTTTTAGCTTCTTTTTTACCACCATTATAAATCTCGTTGAAATCTACCAATTCGATCATTGCCATATCAGCATTATCTCCTAAACGATTTCCAACTTTTATAATACGTGTGTATCCACCTGGACGGTCACCCACTTTGGCAGCTACATCTCTGAACAAGTCAGTAACTGCATATTTGCTACGTAAGTAAGCAAAAACAATACGACGGTTGTGAGTCGTGTCATCTTTAGATTTTGTTATTAATGGCTCAACAAATTGTTTAAGCGCTTTTGCCTTAGCAACAGTAGTATTAATACGTTTGTGCTCTATTAGAGAACAAGCCATATTAGCCAACATAGCTTTTCTATGTGGGGTCTGTCTGCTTAAGTGATTATGTTTTTTTCCGTGTCTCATTACGTTTTTTATTAAACTTCATCTTGCTTCAATCCATTTTGGAGAGCAAAATATGAAGTAATTTATTCTTTATCTAATTTATATTTTGCTAAATCCATACCGAAGTTCAAATTTTTGATTGCCACTAGTTCGTCTAGTTCTGTCAAAGATTTTTTACCGAAATTACGGAATTTCATTAGGTCATTTTTATTGAAAGATACAAGATCTCCAAGTGTATCTACTTCGGCAGCTTTCAAACAATTCAATGCTCTAACTGAAAGATCCATATCAACAAGCTTTGTTTTAAGCAATTGTCTCATGTGTAATGACTCTTCATCATAAGATTCTGTTTGAGCAATCTCATCAGCCTCTAATGTGATTCTTTCGTCAGAAAACAACATGAAATGGTGAATTAATACCTTTGCTGCTTCTGTAAGTGCATCTTTTGGATTAATGGAACCATCCGTTTTTATTTCAAAAACTAGTTTTTCATAATCTGTTTTTTGCTCTACACGGAAATTTTCTATTGCATACTTAACATTTTTTACCGGAGTAAAAATAGAGTCAGTAAATATAGTTCCTATTGCAGCATTTTGTTTTTTGTTCTCTTCAGCAGGAACATATCCTCTCCCTTTTTCGATTGTTAAGTCGAAATGTAATTTTATTTTAGGATCTAAATTACAAATTACAAGTTCTGGATTCAAAACTTGAAACCCTGAAATAAATTTTTGGAAATCACCAGCTGTCAATTGATTTTTACCTGTTACAGAAATAGTAACGGATTCATTATCTATATCTTCAATTTGACGTTTGAAACGTACTTGTTTAAGATTAAGTATAATTTCGGTAACATCTTCAACAACTCCTGAAATAGTAGAAAACTCATGATCTACACCTTCGATACGAACCGATGTAATTGCATAACCTTCTAATGCTGAAAGCAAAACTCTTCTAAGTGCGTTACCTACTGTCAATCCGTAACCAGGTTCTAAAGGTCTAAACTCAAATTTACCTTCAAAATCGGTTGAATCGATCATGATAACTTTATCGGGCTTCTGAAAATTAAATATTGCCATAAATTTCGACTAAGTCAATTATTATTT
>JAYVIN010000123.1:0-21129 GCA_043770135.1 Flavobacterium sp.
ATGAAAACCTATAAAACTAAAAACAGCATCAAAAACGTTTTTGATGCTGTTTAATTTATTTAAATTTGTCTAATAATCTGTATCGATTATTTAGGACTAGTCACGAACGACTTGTTCCCCGCCACGGCGGTTCGGTTCGTCGCCTTTATTCTGAAATCCTCATCAAATATTGATGGGGATTTTATTCTTGAAAATATTTTTAGGAAAATCGACTTTTTATTATTTCCCCACAACTTTAAGACTTGATTCTTTTAACTCCTCAAAAAAAGACTCGATATACTTTTTTATCTACAATAGATTGTCGATTTTTGCTCAACATAATTCAAATCCATAAAAATGGCAGTAGCAGATAAAGAGATTATTTTGTTGAAAGTTTCTGGTCAGGATAAACCCGGAGTAACTGCTGGTTTAACGGCAATATTAGCTACCTATGACGCTGTTATTTTAGACATTGGACAAGCAGATATTCACGATACTTTATCATTAGGCATTTTGTTTCAAGTGAAAGCAGGATCATCTTCTGCAGCTGTTCTGAAAGATTTATTGTTTAAAGCATATGAGTTAGGAATTAAAGTAAATTTTATTCCCATTACGATTCCAGATTATGAAATTTGGGTTAAAGGACAACGAAAACAGCGTTACATTATTAATGTTTTAGGAGAGTCGTTGACAGCGATGCAATTGGCAGCAGTAACTAAAATAATGTCAGATCAAAATTTGAATATTGATTCTATCATAAGATTAACAGGGAGGATATCGGTAGTGGAGAAGGAAGAATATCCTCGTTCCTGCGTACAATTATCGGTAACAGGCAATATTGTAGACAAAACGGTTATGACAGCTAGATTTATGGAAATATCAGGCGATTTGGATGTAGATATTTCATTTCAAGAAGATAATATGTATAGAAGAAACCGTCGTTTGGTGTGTTTTGATATGGATTCTACCTTAATTCAAACGGAAGTTATTGATGAGTTAGCAGAATTAGCTGGTGTAGGCGAACAAGTTAGAGCTATCACTGAATCGGCTATGAATGGTGAAATTGATTTTAGCGAAAGTTTCAAAAAAAGAATGGCTTTATTAGAAGGTTTGAGCGAAGAGGTGTTGCACAATGTGGCTGTAAATTTGCCAATAACCAAAGGCGCTCATCGTTTGATGAAAGCCTTAAAATATTACGGTTACAAAACGGCTATTTTGTCTGGGGGATTCACTTATTTTGGTGATTATTTGAAAAAGGAATTGGGTATTGATTATGTTTATGCCAATCAATTAGAAATCAAAGATGGCAAGCTTACAGGTAAATATTTGGGTGAAATTGTAGATGGTCAAAAGAAAGCCGAATACCTTAAAGCGATTGCCGAAAAAGAGGGGATTCACATTAACCAAACAATTGCAGTTGGAGATGGCGCGAATGATTTGCCTATGTTGAATTTGGCTGGTTTAGGAATCGCATTTCATGCCAAACCTAAAGTAAAAGAAAACGCGGCTACCTCTATTTCTAGTCTTGGATTAGATGGAATTCTCTATTTATTGGGCTATCACGACCGACATATCGACATGATGCAGGAATAGATTTTGATGATAAAAAAATCTAAAACTAAATAGCGTTAGATTTTTCTATTTTTAAACTGTTGTTTTCTTCGGATAAATTTTTAATCTTTATTTGCGAAGTTTTACAAATTCCTCTAGCGCCACATCCCATCCTTTTTGGACCACAAGACAATAAAAAAGTTGTCAGAAGCAATAATGAAAGTGTTTTTTTCATCCGTAAAAAGTTTTTATTGTTTTAATTCTAACTTTTCAGCAAAATAATCGCAGAAATCTTTCATTGTTGCCGACATTTTTTCATCCCCAGTAGCCCGTAGAAAAGTTTCAGACATTGATAATAAAGTTTGATGAAAGAAAATTTTCATTTCGTCAACAGGCATATCTTTAGTCCACAATTCAATACATTTAGTCGATTTTTCATTACCATCCCAAACCGATAACATAAATGCTTTTGACTCTTCGTTATTTATTCCGCCTTCGGTAGCAGACCACACTAATTTTTCGGGAACACGATTTTCGTCTAATTCGATACTTAATTTAATTTCCGTTTTATTTGCCATTACTTTTTAGGTTTGTATTTTGATTTTTCAAATAGTTCCTTAGCATTCATTTTTAGCATTTGTTGAACAGGAACTTCATTATTTTTCATGTAAGAACGAACAATTTGCCATCCTATCCAAACCCCTACTCTTCCGGGAGATTCATTGTCTATTTCTAGATAAAACTTAGAAAAAGGGGCTGGATTTATGAATCGATTATTTAGTTTTTGTTCGTCACTGTATAACAATTGTTTTTCTATAAAATAACGCCATATATAGCTTTCGTTATCTTCGCACCATTTGAGATGCTCTATAGTATATCCTATTTTTTCAGCATCAGAATATTGGGGTATTAGATCATCTTTTAGGTACAATTGTTTTCCAAAATAAATCATTTGACTCAATAAACTAGAATCAGTTGCTGGAGCTATTTTGTATTTTGAAAAACTAGAAACAACATCAGGAATAATTTGTTTTTGCTCGAAATTTTGTTTTAAATAACTAGGGAATTGATAAAATTTATGATCTTTGCCAAGATACAATTCAAGCGAAATGATCAGTAAACTATCTGTATAAACTACCTTATTATTATAATCCATTTCGGAAATTAGGGTAATCACTTTAGGTGTTTTGGTTTCAGGAAAATTATATTTTATATGTTTAAAAAGTGTCTCCAATTCTTTTTTAACGGGTTCAAAATCGGAATATTTTTTCTGTACATCGGTATATAATTCTCTCCAAAGTGGATTTTGCATCTTATTTATCCAAACACTATCCTCATTACCTATTGGAAAAAAATAGGGGAATTCTTTTTTTAATCTGTTCAAATCCGCAGGAGGTGTTTCAAAAAAAAGTTTATCAAAACGGATTACTTCAATCTCGACAGGAATTGATTCAATTGCTTTTTCTTCTTTTGTTTTTTTATCACAAGAGACGAAAGCGATTATAAATGTGAGAATTAAAAATATTTTTTTCATTTTTCATTTTTTTTGCTCTGATTATTTCATTTCTCGTAATTCTTCTTCAAACTGAAGTGAACTTCATCCAAAATGAACAGCAGCTGTCTTAAAAATTATTAATTTTGCAAATATACAATTCCTGATTTTTAAAATCTCAAAGAATGATGACTAAAAAAAGTACAATCCAAGTTGAAAAAGTAAACACCCATATTGTCAATTGGCTAAAAACTTATGCGGAGAACGCAAAAGTTACTGGTTTTGTTGTGGGGATTTCTGGCGGAGTAGATTCGGCAGTAACGTCTACTCTTTGTGCGCAAACTGGACTAACAACATTGTGCATCGAAATGCCGATTCATCAAGCACCAAGTCATGTGAGTAGAGGTCGTGAACACATAGAGCAGTTAAAAAATAGATTTCCAAATGTGAAAAACATTGAAGCTGATTTGACCTCTGTGTTTGAAGGCTTCAAAAAAGTTGTTCCAGATAATGTAGATTCTGATAAAATCAATTTGGCATTAGCCAATACTAGAGCTCGTATTCGAATGACAACTCTCTATTATTTTGCTGGAATTCATGGTCTCTTAGTAGCCGGAACAGGGAACAAAGTAGAGGATTTTGGAGTAGGATTTTATACTAAATATGGGGATGGCGGTGTCGATTTAAGCCCAATAGCTGATTTAATGAAATCGGATGTTTTTGCTTTGGGAGCCTATTTAAAAATTCCAAATTCAATTTTGAGCGCCTCTCCAACGGACGGATTATTTGGAGATGATAGAACCGACGAAGACCAATTGGGAGCTAGTTATGATGAACTGGAATGGGCAATGCTTGAAAGTGAAAAAGGAAAAAAATCGATTGATTTTACTGGAAGAGAAAAAATAGTTTTTGAAATATTTAAACAATTAAATACTGCAAACAAACATAAAATGAAAGAGATTCCTGTATGCAGTATTGCTTTAGACTTAAAACATTCTATTTAATTTATATTTATAGTAAAAAAAGTAATACAAAAAAAGTATTTAGCCATAAATATTATATTTTTACTCGTGTTTTTGTTTGATTTATGGGTTTTAGATTAAATTTTCATTAAATTTGCAGTATACTAAAATATACATTACATAAATTATTAGATTATGATAAAAGTTTGTCTAGCCGATTCACATCCTGTCGTTCATTTTGGAGTGAAATCTTATTTTAAAGACCATGATAGCATTTCAATTGCTGCCAATGTTGGAAGCTTTTTAATGATTAGAGACATTTTGCTTACCAAAGAAATTGATATTTTAATTTTGGATTTAGAAATGGAGGGACTTGCAAGTATTTTTGAAGTCAAATCTATTTTGAAAAATTTTCCAAAAACCAAAATCATTATTTATAGCGACCTTTCTGAGCAGGTTTATGCGCCAAATGCTATAAAAGCAGGTGTTTCTGGGTTTGTTTCTAAGAAAGAAAAGTTAGATACATTAGGTCAAGCCATCATCAAAGTAAGTCAAGGAAAGATAATATTAGACGAAAATGTCAAGAAAAATCTTGATTTAATTTCTAAACAAAAGAAAAGCGAGCGATTGTATAGAAAGTTATCCAATCGTGAGGTTGAAGTTTTGCGTTATCTAAGTGATGGTAAGAAAAATAATGAAATCGCAGTTATATTAGGATTAAACGAGAAAACAATTAGTACCTACAAATTAAGACTTTTGCAAAAACTAAACGTGACTAATTTAGTCGATTTAGTGAACAAAGCTAAAACACTCGAAATCGTTTAAGAAGTACTTCTATACATTACTCTTCCTAGTTTTTTTGAAAATGAATTAATTAGTTTGTAGTAATCCATAGCCATACTCATAGACTCTATGTTATCTGAATTAAGTTCAGATGATATAGAGTTTTTTATTTCTTCGATAATTCTATCAACAAGATACCAACGAAGCGTAAGTATTGTTTCGGAAACATATTGACCTATAGATTCGTTTTTTGTTTTCGGAAAAATATTTTGACCCTCCCAATTATGTAAAAATAGTCTGTCATCTTCCATTAAAATATCAGTAACTTCTTGAGCGAATTCTGGTTGTAATTGCATTAAATAGTGCTCGATCGAAAAGCTTTCGTTTTGATTAAAATAAGAAATTAAATGAGTGTAAATTTCTCGAAACAAAGGATTTGATAATTCTACTTCATCTTCCTGTAAACTCAAGAAAATTCTTTGATACACTCTAGATTCCTTCTTTTCGATTACATTCTCAATTTCTCCTTCTTCATTTGTTTTTAAAAGCACATCTTCAAACTCTTCCGTTTTATTTCCATACAACAATAAAATTTCTATAATTTTTCGTTCTAATCCGTATAAAATATCAATTTTATTGGTTTGAATTGGAGTTTCATTTTTTACAATTTCAAAAGCTTTTTGCTCTTGCTTTTGTTTCTTTCCAACTTCTGAAATGTCTTTTTGTATTAATTGTGCCAATGTGCTAACAAGGACTTGCTCTGAAATATCCATAATTCGAGAACATTCCTGAATATAAATTTCCCGTTGTATTCTATCTGGAATTTTGGAAATACTTACTACCATATCCCGAATTAAATCCGCTTTCTTTATCGGATCATTTTTAGCATCGCTCATCAAAAGTGATGCTTTGAACTGGATAAAATCCTTGGCGTTTTCTTCTAAATACTTGACTAACTCTCCATAAGGTGTTTTTTTGGCAAAACTGTCAGGATCCTCACCGTCTGGAAAAGTACATACTTTTACGTTCATTCCTTCTTCAAGAATCAAATCGATTCCTCGAATAGAAGCTCTAAGTCCTGCAGCATCACCGTCAAAAAGAACTGTGATATTTTTTGTTAATCTATTAATTAGTCTTATTTGGTCTGGCGTCAGTGCAGTTCCTGACGAGGAAACTACGTTTTCTATTCCAGCCTGATTAAACTGGATTACATCGGTATATCCTTCAACTAAATAGCAATTATTTTGTTTGGCAATGGCTTGTTTAGACTGGAAAATTCCGTACAAAACTTTACTCTTGTGGTAAATTTCGCTTTCGGGCGAATTGAGGTATTTTGCTGCTTTTTTGTCGTTGGTCAAAATCCTTCCACCAAAACCTAAAACCCTTCCTGACATGCTTTGTATCGGGAACATAACGCGTCCTTTAAATCGATCAAAAGGTCTGTCGTCTTTAGGAATAGTTAATCCTGTGCTTTCTAGAAATTCTAGTTTATAGCCTTTCCCCAAAGCTTCTTTAGTGAAAGCGTCCCAAGTTTCTGGCGAATATCCGAGAGAGAATTTCTTTATGGTTTCGCTAGTAAACCCTCTTTCTTTGAAATAAGAAAGTCCAATAGCCTTGCCTTCTTCAGCGCTTAAAAGGTTGTTGTGAAAATAATCTTTAGCAAATTCACTAACCAAATACATGCTTTCTCGAACATCTGTAATAGCTTTTTCTTCGTCAGACTGAACCGTTTCCTCTATTTCGATATTGTATTTTTTGGCCAAATATCGAATGGCTTCGGGATACGTAAAATGCGAGTGCTCCATCAAGAACGCCACCGAATTGCCTCCTTTTCCAGAACTGAAATCCTTCCAAATTCCTTTGGCAGGAGATACCATAAACGAGGGAGAACGCTCATCCGAAAACGGACTCAATCCTTTGAAGTTGCTTCCAGCGCGTTTCAATTGCACAAAATCGCCAATAACCTCCTCAACTCGGGCGGTCTCGAAAACAGTATCTATGGTGGTTTTTGAAATCAATTGATGTGAAGTTTGTGGTTTGTGATTTTATATTTTTTGTGCTTTTGGAATTGAAATTGTTTATTTTTTTCTTTCAATAACATAATTTACCATCAAAATCAACGCGTCTTTATACTCTGATTCGGGATAATTATTTAAAAGCAATAAGGCTTCTTGCTGGAATTCTTCCATTTTTTTTTCGGCATAGACTAAGCCATTATTATCTTTAACGAAGGAAATAACTTCTTTGACTCGCTTTTTATCTTTATTGTGGTTTTTTATCGAATTGATGAGCCAAGATTTTTCTTTTGAAGTACAATTATTCAAAACGTGAATCAATGGTAAAGTCATTTTTTGTTCCTTAATGTCAATTCCTGTTGGCTTGCCAATGGCTTCTTCGGAATAATCAAATAAATCATCTTTTATTTGAAAAGCCATTCCTATTAGTTCGCCAAATTTTCTCATAATTTCTACCTGATTCTCATCGTCAATAACCGATTTTGACCCAAGGGCACAACAAGCAGCAATTAATGTGGCTGTTTTTTTTCGGATTATTTCGTAGTAAACGGCTTCGGTAATATCTAATCTTCTTGCTTTTTCAATTTGAAGCAATTCGCCTTCACTCATTTCGCGCACAGCTACTGAAATAATACGCAACAAATCGAAATCTCCATTGTCAATGGATAATAACAATCCTTTTGACAGTAAATAATCCCCAACCAAAACTGCAATTTTATTTTTCCAAAGTGCATTAATAGAGAAAAAACCTCGTCTTCTGTTACTGTCATCTACTACATCATCGTGAACTAAAGTTGCGGTATGAATAAGCTCAATCACACATGCTCCCCGATAGGTTCTCTCATTTACCGTTCCTTCCGAAACCATTTTAGCCACCAAAAAAACAAACATCGGACGCATTTGTTTGCCTTTGCGATTAACAATATAATAGGTAATTCGATTTAACAAAGCCACTTGTGAAGTCATGGACTCATAGAACTTTTTTTCAAAAAGTTCCATTTCATTAACGATAGGCTGCTTTATTTTAGAAGTAATATTCATGAGAGTTCAAAGATACTATTTTCGAATATAAAATGAGAGTCTTTTTGAGTTAGAAATGGGGATTAAAAAAAGTATTTATTACCCGTTGAGTGTAACTCAATTTATTTATTTTTTTTACCACATAGAATCATAGATTTTGAAAAGAAGCTTCGCTTTATTTTAGAATACAGAGCTAGTTGAACCCATAACCCGAGGCCGCCAAAGCGGACGAACAGGCGAAGCAAATGGGCTATCAAACTCTTTTTTCTATGAACCTGCCTGTCGGCAGACAGGTCTATGTGGTTTAATTTTTAAATTAATTTGGTTTTTTTGAATTTTTATGAATTACACCCAACCGGTTGTTTATTGTAAATTTCAATTGACGTTTCTTCGAAAAAAAATATTTTTAAGTTAACTTTTACTAATGAAACTAAACTAAAATGGAATTCCATTTTCGGGTTATTTTTTTTACCTTTGCCCTCTTTGTAATTTGTTCCTTTTTTTAGTTCAAAAAGCAAACCTAAAACCTAAATTTATATGAGTTTATCAACACAAATTATGGAGGAAATAAAAACCGCCATGAGAGCCAAAGATGCCATTGCATTAGAGGCGCTAAGAGCTATTAAATCTGAGATACTTTTGGCACAAACTGCTACGGGTTCAAAAGAAGAAATTACCGAAGCTGACGAAATAAAATTACTTCAAAAGCTAGTAAAAACTAGAAAAGACAGTGCAAAAATATTTACGGAACAAAACAGGATGGATTTAGCAAAACCTGAATTAGCACAAATTGCCGTAATCGAAAAATTCTTACCATCTCAATTAAGCGAAGCTGAAGTAGAGGCTGTAATTGCAAAAATTATTGCAGAAACCGGCGCAACAGGCATTGCCTCAATGGGAAAAGTAATGGGATTAGCAGCAGCCCAACTTGGCGGAACTGCCGAAGGAAAAACTATTTCGACAATTGTAAAGAAACTATTGGCATAAAATAGTAGATTGTTGATTACCGTTTTTTAAATCTAAAATCTAGATTCGTTAATCAACAATCTAAAATCATTTTGGCTGCGTAGTTCAACTGGATAGAATATCAGATTTCGGCTCTGATGGTTGCAGGTTCGAACCCTGCCGCGGTCACAATAAATAAAACTTCAAGAAACAACTTGAAGTTTTTTTATGGAATGAAATTTTTTGAATGTATTTGTACTTTTTTAGTTAAAATTAACAATCTGAGAAGAGATGTTGTATATAAAATCAATTATTTTTGTTTTCTGTTTGTAAAGTTAATTAAGAATAATCCAAGAAGTTATTAATGAAAAAGTCAATTTTAGCAATCGTTGTTTGTTTGTTTTCAATATACATGTCAGCACAATCGGGATATGAAATCAACATCAATCTTAAAAACTGTAAAGACACTACGGCGTATCTTACTTTTTACCAATTTGACAAAACCTACATCAAAGATTCTTGTACAAATATAAAAAACGGAAAAATAATTTTTAAAGGAAAAAAGAAACTCGACAAAGGGATTTATTCCTTGATTGGACAAGAAAAATCGCTTTATTTTGATTTTTTTATTGACGATGAAACACAAAAATTAAATCTCGAAAGTGATGCAAGTATTGGAATAGCCAAAAATATAATTGCAACAAATTCCAATCATGAAAATGATTTTTTTAATTATGTTAAATTTATAGGCAAACAAAATGATGAATTAGAAACTGTCAAACAAAACTCAAAAGGATTGGTCAAAAGTGATTCTATTGCCGCAGTCATTGCTAAACAAAGAACTTTAGATAAGCTGATCCAAGAATATGAAGAAAATTTTTTGGAACAAAAGAAAGGGAAATACATTGCCGATGTTTTGAATTTAAAAATTGAAAAGATGCTAAAGGAAATTCCAAAAGCATCGAACGGCAGACCCGATAGCTTAAAGGTGTTTCAATATTATAAAAAACATTATTGGGACAATGTCAATTTTAAAGATGACGGCACGACAAGAAATCCTTTTTTTTATAATAAATTGAATAAATATTTTGACAATCTTGTTGTAAATCATCCGGATTCCGTTGCTGTTGAAGTTGATAGAATGATGAGTAAAACGCAACCAGAAAATTTATTGGGTAAACTCTTATTAGCTCATTTTACGTATAATTATCAAACTTCTAAAATCATGGGATTTGATAAAGTTTTTGTACATATTATCGATAAATATTTCAAAACTGGAAAAGCTAATTTAGTTTATGATGAAGAAGTTATAAAGCAAATTATTAAGCAAGGGGAAAAAATTAGACCGCTTTTGGTAGGGAAGAAGGCACCCGATTTAGCTATGATTAACGCTACAGATAGAGATGTAATTTTTAAAATGGGATTTGAAAAGGCCAAAACTAGTGAAGAGGTTACTAAGTTGTTTTATAACAATCAGGCTAAATTGAATACAATGTTCAATAACTTGCATGAAATTAAAGCAGATTATTTAATCTTAGCTTTTTGGGATGTAGATTGTAGTCATTGTAAAGTAGATATACCAAAACTTTTAGAGGAATACCATAAGTTAAAAAGCGAGAATAAGGATGTAACTGTCTATTGTGTCTATACTCAAAACGATGGCGAAAAGTATATCAAATATATCAACGAGAATAAATTAGACTGGATAAATGTTTATGATGGAGTACATTACAATAATGTTATCGAAAAATACGATGTTTATTCTACTCCGGTAATATATGTTTTGGATAGAAATAAAATTATCAAAGCCAAAAGAATTGGAGTAGAACAAGTTCCAGAAATTATTAAATTAATGGAACAGGAATATAAAAATAGTGCTTTAAAATGAGGTTAATGTCTTTAAATCCAAAATGGTTGCTATTGGGTTTTCAGCTTTAAAAACAAAATTTCCTGCCACCAAAACATCAGCACCAGCTTCTACTAATTGTTTAGCATTTTTATTGGTTACTCCTCCATCAATTTCTATTAGGGTTGAAGCCCCTTTTCGGATAATTAACGTTTTTAATTTTTCGATTTTTGAATACGTATTTTCAATAAAGGATTGTCCTCCAAAACCAGGATTGACACTCATAATACAAACCATATCAATATCGTTGATGATTTCTTCTAAGAGATCGATATTGGTATGTGGGTTTAGTGCAACTCCAGCTTTCATTCCCTCGGCTTTAATAGCCTGTAGTGTTCGGTGTAAATGAGTACAGGCTTCATAATGTACAGTCAAAATATCTGCGCCTAAATCTTTAAATGTTTTGATGTATCGATCAGGATCTACAATCATCAAATGAACATCGATCGTTTTTTTCGCGTGTCTGGTTATGGCTTCTAATACAGGCATTCCAAAAGAAATGTTTGGCACAAAAACACCGTCCATAATATCAATATGAAACCAGTCAGCTTGGCTTTCGTTAACCATTTCGATATCGCGTTGCAAATTGGCAAAATCGGCTGCAAGTATTGATGGGGCTATGATGGTGTTCTTACTCATGGGTTTGAAAATTTTGGCAAAGATAGTAGAAATTATAGTAATAATAATTCAAGTTTCAATAGTTTGAAAAATTGAAATTACAACAATTCAAATTGATAAAAAAAACTCCGAAATACATTCGGAGTTTGGAAATTATTTACTTTATCCTAGATAGGTTTTTAATATTTTACTTCTAGAAGTATGTTTTAATCTTCGGATGGCTTTTTCTTTAATTTGACGAACACGTTCACGAGTTAAATCAAAAGTTTCTCCTATTTCTTCTAATGTCATTGGATGTTGGTCGCCCAAACCAAAATACAAACGAACTACATCGGCTTCTCTTGGAGTTAATGTTTCGAGAGAACGCTCGATTTCTGTTCGTAATGATTCTTGAATTAAGTTTCTGTCTGGGTTTGGTGATTCTCCAGAACGCAATACATCATAAAGATTGGAATCTTCTCCTTCAACTAAGGGCGCATCCATAGATAGGTGACGACCAGAGTTTTTCATAGATTCTCTTACATCGTTTACGGTCATGTCCAATTCTTTGGCAATTTCCTCAGCAGTTGGTGGTCTTTCGTTAGATTGCTCTAACAAAGCATACATTTTATTGATTTTATTGATAGAACCAATTTTGTTCAAAGGCAAACGAACGATACGAGATTGTTCGGCAAGAGCTTGTAAAATAGATTGACGAATCCACCAAACGGCATACGAAATGAACTTGAAACCACGTGTTTCATCAAAACGTTGCGCTGCTTTTATAAGACCTAAGTTTCCTTCATTAATTAAATCGGGAAGTGTTAAACCTTGATTTTGGTATTGTTTAGCCACCGAAACGACAAAACGTAAATTGGCTTTTGTTAATTTTTCTAGTGCGGCTTGATCACCCGCTTTTATTTTTTGTGCTAATTCTACTTCTTCATCAGCAGTAATCAAATCTACTTTTCCTATTTCTTGTAAATACTTGTCTAATGATGCTGTTTCGCGATTGGTTACCTGTTTGGTAATTTTAAGTTGTCTCATAGTAGGTTTGTCCTTAATTTTAAGTGTACGAATGGTTATACGTTGAGAGTTCGTAAAAAGTTACATAAATCATTTTTTTAATTTCAAATTACGGTTTTATCCCAAAAACATAACTACCCCAATAGTACATTGCAATAGTTATTACTAACCCAGAAATTATTACTAATATAAGCCCCGGCAAAAGCATTTCTTTCATTTTGATTTGATTTGTAGCAAAAAGAATAGTGTTAGGCGGAGTAGAAATGGGTAGCATAAATGCTGCTGAAGCACTAAATGTAATAGGCAACATCAAATATAACGGATTAATTTTAAGTGAAACAGATAGTGCTACGCATAATGGCAATAAGGCTTGAACGACTGTAACATTTGTAAGTAATTGTGTCATTAATAAAGCGATAAGAGAGGCGGCTAATATAATTATTAAGATATGATTCCCAGAGAGCAAATCAATCTTTGTGGCTAACCAAAGGGTTAATCCTGAAGCTTCAAACCCTTTTTCTAGTGCGAAACCCCCACCGAAAAGTAAGATGATTCCCCAAGGAATTCGACTGGCTGTATTCCAATCCATTATGGTGCTGTTAGGAACATTTTTTGAAGGAATAATAAAGAGCAAAACACTAACAAAAACTGCCGCAACGGCATCAATAATATAGTCTGATTTTGAAAAAAGACTGCTCCATCCCGATATTCTAAATGATCCAATGACAATATCAGCTCTAAATATCATTAGCATAGCAAATAAAAAAAAGACAAATAGCACTACTTTTTGTTCATAGGTAACTTTACCTAGTTTCAGATTTTCAATTTGAAAAAAGGTATTGTCAATAATTTCCAGCTTTTTTTTAGGTCTAAAAAAGAAATTTAATGTAAAAAAAGCGGCTGTTATTAAAATGATATAAATTGGAAGTGCAAAAATCATCCAGTTGCCAAAATTAATTGAAGGCCCGTTTTGAAAGCTGGAGCTATAGATTTTCAGAAATACTAAATTGGTAGGCGAGCCAATCAAAGTTGCCATTCCGCCTATTGAACTTGCATAAGCGATTCCTAAAAGTAGGCCGGATTTAAATTTCCCTAATTCTTTTTCGCCATAAATTTCCTTTAGTTTTTCAATAACAGATATTCCAATAGGCAGCATTAATAATGCTATTGAAGTGTTGGACATCCACATAGAAAGAAAAGAAGTAATCAACATGAATCCTGCTAGAATTTGAAAAGTGCTTTTCCCAAAAACCATTAAGGTATGAGCGGCAATTCTTTTATGCACCTCCCATTTTTCTATAGCTAATGCCAACATAAATCCACCGATGTATAAAAATATCACTTCATTGAAATACACATTTGATATCTCTTCACCGCTAATTATACCTGTTAATGGAAATAAAACAATAGGTAACAAAGATGTTGCTGCAATAGGTACTACTTCGGTTATCCACCAGCCTAGCATCCAAATTGCAATTCCGAGCATGATGCCAATATTTGGATTTACGGTACTTGGATTAAGTACGGTACTCAAGAGTACAAATAGTATTGGAAAAATTAATAATAATATTTTTCTTTTGATTTTTTTTTCTTTCATTTCGAAGTTATTTTATTGAAAAAGGCGATTAACGGCATCGTTTGACATTTTTGTAGCATCATGACCAGAATTTGGGACGACATGAAATTTCCAATTAAATTCCGAGCTAGTTTTTTGAGCATAGCTCTGACTATTTGAATAAAAATAATTGGCGCGATCTAGACGATTTAATCCCTGCAAATCACTAGCTGTATTGTGTCTAATAGAAGAGTCTGAACTATTATTGTCTAATTCACCCACTGTGATGAATAGTTGTTTACCAAAATATTTATTTGGTGTTATTGAAGAGAGCGGACTATTCATAATTCCGTAAGGATAATTAGCAACTCCATCAGGTACTGTAAACCACCCACTATTTGCTGCGATGGCTTTGTTGAATCGAGCATTTGGTTTGAATAAAACAAACCGATGTACAAATTGTCCACCTCCAGAATGTCCAAACATATCATAGGATTCAACAGTACTTCCGGTTTTGGTTTTAATAAAATCAAAAAGAGGCTCAATTATAGAAAAAGTCCATACACTTTCATCATTTAGAGTTTGAGTTGTTGGAAAATTTCCGTCTTGATATACATTTCCAATAATATACGAACTTCCGCCTGGGAAATTCACGGTATTAAATTCAGGAGCAAAAACCATAAAACCGTATTGATTGGAAGCATTGATCCAGATGTTCCTATAATCTATTGCATTCCGTTCCTCACCATGGAAAATCAAAACAATCGGCATATTTTTTCTGTCGCCAGACGGAATGTTATAAAAAACATTTATTGGTTTTTGAGGCAACTCAAAATAGGCATAAACAAACTTATTCGTTCCCGAATTTAATAGACCTGAATCTACTGTTTCGGGATTGTCTTTTGAACAAGAAATAAGTACAAAAAAAAGTAGAATTTGAATTCTAACAAGATGATTTTTCATATTTTTTTAACTATTTTTTGTTTATTTATTTGCAAGTTGATATAAAAATAATCAAATTCAAAATAATATTGTAGTTTAGACTTTTAGTAGTTTGGATACTAATTTTACTGAAAAATTCTTTACAGCAAAATAGTATCTTTTGACTGCAAATAAAAGCTAAGTTAACATCAAATACTCTCTTTTTGAGTTTTATGAAAAATAAAAATAATTTTTAATATAATCACAATGTTCCAATGTTAAAAACAAAATATGGATTAATTATTTTTAAGAAAATAGCATTTCAGTTATTTTATTTTGGTTTTATTGCGTTGTTTGTATTCTTTTTTCAAGAGAACAAAATGAAATTTTCTTCAGATTTCGAAGTGAATTATGTTTTTATTGAACTGTTTTTGATTTGTATTTTACTATTTTATTTGAATTCCAATTTTTTTGCTAAAAAAATGGTTGCTAATAATAAGTACACTTCTTTTTTTATCAAAAACACATTCTTAATTGCTATATTAGTTCTGGGATGCTATGTTTTAAGAATTGCTTTTAAAGTAAATATGCTTATAGTAACCAACAAGTTCCTTTCTTTCGAGTTGTTTTTAAGTTTCTTTACATTGATCACATCACTTTTTTATTCGGATTGGATATATCAAATAGAGAATAAGGGAGCAATGTATCGTTTGCTAAAAGAAAAAAATAAATTTGAAGTAGAGTTGTTAAAAAGTCAATTTAGTCCTCACTTTCTCTTTAACACGCTCAATTCTATTTATTCAAAATGTCATAACACAAGCCCTGAAGCTGCAAAAATGATCTATAATTTATCTAATTTTATGCGATATTTAATATATGATTGTTCTAGCCAAAGAGTGTTAATTAGCAAGGAAGTGACTTTAATTGAGGATTTTATTAAATTATATAAGTTAAATTATAGTGATTCAATAGATATCACATTCAAACATAAATTATTTGATGAAGGACAACGTGTTGCACCAATGCTTTTGCTTAACTTTATCGAAAATGGATTCAAACACAGTCAAGTTGGTGTTTCAAAAGGGTCGTATGTAAGGATTGAGTTGGCGACAGATCAGTATTTTCTTTATTTTAAAATTGAAAACAACAAAGTTCCTATGCAGAATAAACTCGAAAAAGGAATAGGAAATATAAATACTATTTCACGACTCGATTTAGATTATGTTGGACATTATGAATATGAAGTTACCGATTTAGAAAAACTGTATACAGTGAATTTAAAAATAAGATTATGAGAACAATACGGTGTTTTATTATAGACGATCAAGAACCAGCGTGTAAATTGCTTGAAGAATATATCTCGAAAATTCCGCAGCTTGAAATTGTGGGTGTTTCTCACGAGCCTTTGGATGCGTTAGCTAAAATACAAGAGCAAAATGTGGATCTACTTTTTTTAGATATCAATATGCCAGTTCTCAACGGAATTCAATTTCTGAAAGCTTTGAAAAATCCTCCGAACACTATTTTTACAACGGCATACTCCGAGTATGCGCTTCAAGCATTTGACTTAAAAGTAATTGATTATTTAGTAAAACCTATCCCGTTTGAGCGTTTTGTTATGGCGGTCAATAGAATATTCGATTTACCAATTCAAAAGCCTGATGAAACTCCAGCATCCGAAACAATTGTGCCAGAAGTACAATTTAATGACTTTAGTTTTTTTAAAACAGATCAAAATAAATTAGAAAAAATTAATTTTAATGAGGTTATTTTTATTGAAAGCTACAGTGAATATGCTCGATTTCATACCAAAAAGAAAATAAGTGTTTCAAGAGTTTCACTTAATAGATTAGAAGAAATATTTCCAAAAAATAAATTTTTCAGAGTACATCGTTCCTTTATTATTAATATCGATAAAATTGAAACCATTGACGGAAATTTAATCGAAATTCAGAGCTATAAAATTCCTATTAGTAAAAACAGAAGAGAAGACCTGAATAAATTAATACTCCATAATAATTCCTGATAATTTTTTCGTTTAAATCAAAAAAACGACTTCTTACTGCACAATATATTATTTACAAAGTTTTTTTTGATGTAAAATATTGGTTATAAATATATTTGATTACTATAAACTATTTAATTATCAAATAAATGAAAACTAAATTTTACACATTATTATTTATGTTTTGTTTGTATGCTATAGGCTACTCACAAACAGGTATTGGGGTTTACTCTTCAATTGACGGGGGGTTTGAGAATCATTCATCCTCTGCATTAACAACATTTTCGACAACAGGAACTACAGCCACTTCTTTGTGGACAACAAATACTGGTGCTGGAGGTGTAATTAGGACTTTATCAGATACAGGAGGAAACAGCGGGCCAAGATTCGTGTCTTTAGGCGCAACAGGAAGTGGTACTGCAAAAAACTTTTATTCTCCTCAAATAGAGGGAGTTTTTGCTCCTAGTACCACCTATCAAATTCAGTTTTTTTATAAAACAGCCACAAGTATTGCCTTAGAGGGAAGTCAAGTTGACCTCTATGTAAATAGTGCTGCTGGTGCTATTGGTACAAGACAAAGTGTAGCGGCAGGTTTAGGTACTAGTATCTCTTCATGGACAAAAGTAGCAGTTTCAATTACTACCGCAGCTTCACCTACCGCAGGAGCTTTTGGGGCTGTAGGATTAACAATCGATCCTGTTGCAAGTGGGAGTTATAGTGTAGGTATAGACGATTTCGTAGTTTATCAAGCTACATCAGCGGACAATACTGCGCCAAATTCGCCGGGATCTATTACGGCTACGGGTGCTTCAAGTGGTGGTTCCAATGTAAGTTGGGTCGGAGCCAGTGGCGGTGTGGATGGCGGAGGCTATGTAGTAGTTCGATATGCTACGACAGCTCCTTCGGCTTCGGAAGATTTGGTACAGAATGGTATTTATAAATTTGCTAATACCGTTGGTGCAGGTGTGGTTCGCTATATAGGTTCAGGAACATCCTTTACAGATTCAGGTTTGAGTCCAGGGGTAGATTACTACTATAAAGTGTATACCGTAGACAAAGCTTTTAACTATTCAGACGAAAGTGTAACCAGTACACCAGTACAATCTTTGGCTACAACGTATTATTATAACGGAACAGGATTATTAACCGATGTCGCCAGTTGGGGACTAAACACCAATGGAACAGGAACTGCTCCAGCTAATTTCACAGATGCTTCACAAGTTTTCGAAATCAGAAATACCGCAGCAGTAGCATTGGATGGAGTTTGGACAGTTGGACAAGACCCAGCCAACGGAACAAAAGTACGTTTAGGAAACACCGATCAAGCGGCTATTAGCTTGACTCTAAATGCTGGATCTTCAATTGGACCTAGTGGAACAGGTAATTTTGATGTTGCCACTCCCTCCTCAGGAAACCAGACGGTAATTTATAAAAACACAACGGCATTATCACTAGGGACTATCTTAGATGCTGATTTTGAAGTAATTTATGATGGGGTTGCAGTATCTTCTGCGAGTACCAAAACATTTGGAACTATATCTATGATCAATGGAGCCAATGTTACTTTTAGTGCTACGCCAGTTATTAAAAATATTCTTGTAGACGCTACATCAACACTAGTAACCCCTACAAGTGCTTCTACCTATATTACAGTCCCTTCAGGAGGTTCAGTTGTGATAAACGGAACTGTCAAAGTACCAAAATTAACTGGTTTTGTTACTAGTGGAGTAACACCAAGTAGTGCAGGAGGCGATATTCAGTTCGTTGGTTCAGAAAACCTAACCTTAGGAGCTAACAGTGTTGTAGAATATGTTCGAGACGCAACAGGTCCTCAAGTGGTAACAGCTCGTACAGATTATAAAAATGTAATCTTCACAGGAACAGTTCCAAAAACAGTTCCAGGTCCCACTACAGTATCAGGAGCCTTGACTGTGAATCAATCTACAGCGGTTACCCTTACAGGTGACTTAACTGTTAATGGTACACTTTCATTTGTTTTAGGAAAAATTACCACAGGAAATAATACGTTAACTATTGGAACTTCGGGAACAATTTCAGGAGCAGGACAAACCACAGGTTGGGTAGTAGGTAATTTGAAAAAGCAAACAGCCTCTAGTGCAAGTCCGACTTTTTCTTATGCCATTGGAGACTCTAATAATTATACCCCATTAGCATTGACTTTCACAGGAAACACTTCAGCTAGTGGAGGAATAACGGCTAAAATTAATATCGGGGATCATGCACAAGTGGCTACTTCAGGTATTGATACTACAAAAAGCGTTAATAAAACATGGACATTAACCAATGATTCCTTAACAGGTTTTGGAACTTACAGTGCTGCTTTTACGTATTCAAATGCAGATATTGACGGAACTTCTACACCAGCTAATTACGTAGTTGCTCAATATGACGGCTCAACATGGTCGAATGTAGCTGTTTCAGGAACACCTTCGGATTCAGCTACAACGGCTACAGGTATTTCAGGTTTTGGGGATTTCGCTATTGGAGAATGTGTACCAACAACAGAGATCGAGACAATATCCGCTTGTGGAAGCTCATATATTTGGTCTTTGAATGGTCAAACTTATACTGCTTCAGGAAACTATGATTATGTGGTAGGTTGTACCACAACAACATTAAGCTTGACATTAACACCAGCTACATCAAACACTACAACAGTGTCAAGCTTTCAAACCTACACTTGGGAAAATACTGGAATAGTTTATACTACAAGTGGTATCAAAACAGGAACCACCACTAATTGTGTAACTGAATTGTTAGATTTGACAATCACAACTACCCAAATCCCGACTACTTTCCCTGCATTTTGTAAAGGAAATACTGTTGCAACTGCAGTTGGAACCACAAGTATGAAGTTCTATGCTGCTGCAACTGGAGGATCGGCTTTAGGAGGAATAACAGCTTTGGCAAATGCAAAAACATACTTTGTAAGTGAAGTGATAAACACAGTAGAATCCGCTAGAGTTTCTAGAGTAATAACTGTAAACAACTTACCGGCTACACCAGGGACTATCTCAACTACGGATGCTGTACTTTGTAAATACATTGGCACATTGAATACCGTTACTTACAGCGTACTTGCTGTTGCTAATACAACTTATAACTGGAGTGTTCCAAATGGAATGAATACTATTACAGATGCAAGCGCTACGGATAATTCAATCACAGTGAATTTTGCTAATTCAGCTTTAAACAATACAGCTACAGGTGGTATTGGAACATTATCAGTTAGAGCTATAAGTTTAGGGTGTGCTTCTGCTACACCGAGATTGTTACCATTAACGGCTAAATTGCCAACAGCACCAACATCATTAGTAATGACAAGTGCTGATGAAGCAGCTCATTTTAGAGGAATAATAACTCCTGCAAATCCAGGCGCATTACCATTACCAACCCCAGCTGTTTTTGGTCTTGTAGGTCTTAACACTCTTACTAAAATCACAAAAGTAGGTCCTTACATGGTCACTCCAACTGTGTTTATTTTAAAAGCGCCAATAGCCTCAACTGCTGCTAGCTATGAGTGGACATTAAACGGTGGTATCCAGTTGTCAGGTGGTACATCAAGTGAAATTACGGTAGACTTTGCGGGTGTTCCTGCTGGAATCGGTTCTTTACCTATCTCTGTTAAATCAGTAGGTGGTTGTGGAAAATCAACAGCAAGAACTTTAACATTAGCAAGAACTGTACCAGGTGCTCCAACAGCTTTAACACTAACAAGCACAGATGCAACACCACGTTTTACTGGAGTTGGTGGTCTTGTTGGACTTAATACAGTAGCTAAAGTCACTAAAATAGCACCTTATCAAACGACAGGACTTACATTTAAATTAACTGCTACTCCATTTACAACTCAAGGCGGTACGTCAACATCGTATGCGTGGATTCTTCCTGCTGGAGTAACTCCTACAACAACTTATCCATTGATAATGGTGAAACAAAAAGTAGCAAGAACACCAACTGTTGAAAACCCTGCTACTAGTGAGATACAAGAATTTGCTGCTATTAATTCTAGTTCAAACTCTATTGATGTTCAATTTACAGGTACTGGAACAGGAAACTTAGATGTTTTAGTTTTTGGAGTGAATGGTGCTGGCAACTCAGTTGCTAGAAAATTAGTTTTAACAAGAGTCTTACCAACTGCACCAACAGCTTTAGTTCTTAGAGACGGGTCAACAACAGTTACAAAAGTTGGTCCTTATGTAGGGAAATTAACTTCATTAACTTTGACTGCGACTCCATTTATAACTCAAGGGGCTGAGGCTACTTCATTTACTTGGACATTCCCTGCGGGAGTGAATGTTACTGCGGGCGCTACACTTGTAAGTGGTAATACTTGGACAAGTACAGGTAC
>JAYVIN010000124.1:0-20929 GCA_043770135.1 Flavobacterium sp.
TTAGCAATCACTAAATCTTGTATTGCTTTGTTTACGATTCCGTACATAACTATCTATTGCGTTATTAATTCGTTTGTACTCCAATATTCGAGAGTTTTCGTAATTCTATCAACGTAATCATCATATTTCAATGGTTTTATAACATAGCCAGCTATACCAATTTTGTAACACTCCAAAACATCTCTATGATTGTTTGAAGTACTTAAAATGATTGCAGGGATATATTTTAAGAAACTATCTTTTTTTAAAATTTGAAGGAACTCAATTCCATTTATTTTAGGCATATTCAAATCTAATAAAATAATATCAGGAATCGTTTTTTTTACCTGCAATATTTCTAAAGCTTCTTCTCCATTCCCAGCTTCAATAATTTTATGATTCAATTTTAATGTCGACAAAACTCGGTTGAACTTCATTACCTCTATTGCATCATCTTCTATTAAAAGAATGTTAAGTGATTTCGTCATAATATTAATAATTTATTAATGTAAAGGTAATTTCATTAAGGATGAATGGCGCTTTATTTCGATGAAAGCACATAAAGTATGGACGAATGGGATATAAAGTATAAACGAATGGTATTAAGATTTTCCGATTTTGTTTTGTAACATTTTATTTAAACTTTTAAAAATCAGTTCGTACGAATCATCTATTAATTCTTTTACAAATTTATCAGGCACTTGACTGTTAATTATAACCGTATTCCAATGGACTTTGCTCATATGGAACGCTGGTTTGACATCGCTATACTGAGCCCGTAATTCTTGTGCATAATCTGGATTGCATTTCAAATTGACCGATGGCTCTCCCTTTTCCCATTGATTTAAAGACGAAAGTGCAAACATTTTTCCGCCTACTTTAAAAACTAAAGTATCCTGATCGAACGGGAAATGTTCGGTTACTCCTTTTTTTGATAAGCAATATTTGTAGTAGGTTTCTAGGTTCATTTTTAAATTATTTTGAATTTACCATAAACAAATCACTTGCAATTCCATCGGTTAAAAATTTTCCTTTTGGGGTTGGTTTTAATATGCTGTTTTCAATAGACAACAAGCCATCACCAATAAATTTCTGTGCTTGTTTTTGCAAATAATCTAAATAATCGCTTCCAAATTCATTTTCAATTCTATCCAATGAAACACCCCAAATGGTTCGCAAACCCGTCATGATATATTCGTTGTAGCGGTCAGTTTTAGTTAAAATTTCAATCTCATTAGGTAATTTATTTTCCTCCAATGATTTTAAATACATTGCATTATTCGAAACATTCCAACTACGGGAAATTCCATCATAACTATGCGCCGAAGGTCCAATTCCAAGATACTTTTTTCCCAACCAATAAGCCGAATTGTTCTTCGAAAAGTAATTTTCTTTCCCAAAATTTGATAATTCATAATGAATAAATCCATTTTTTTCGAGGATTTCAACCAAAATTTGAAAATGTTCCTGCGCTAAATCATCGTTAGGTTTGGCTATTTTTCCGGTTTGAATCAGTTTGCTTAATGCTGTTTTGGGCTCTACCGTCAAGGCATAACTCGAAATATGTGAAATGCCAAAACTCAAAGCGGTTTCTATATTTTTTTTCCACTTTTCGTTGCTCATTCCCGGAATACCATAAATTAAATCGACCGAAATATTGTCGAAATATTGAGTGGCAATTTCAAGACATTTTTTGGCTTCTTCCGAATTATGAGCCCGATTCATAAGTGTTAAATCGTCTTCAAAAAATGACTGAATTCCAATACTTAAACGATTGATTCCAATTTTAGAAAGTGCAATTAAATAGTCTTCGGACAAATCATCTGGATTGGCTTCGAGCGTGATTTCTGGATTTTCAGCCACTTTATAATTTTTATAAATCGAATCAATCTGCAATCTCAAATCTGCAATCTGCAATCTGCTTGGAGTTCCTCCTCCAAAATATATTGTCTCAATAACTTCATTTTCAAATTCCTTTTTTCGCATCTGAATTTCTTTGGTCAATGCCAAAACCATTTCGTCTTTCTTCTTCATCGAAGTCGAAAAATGAAAATCGCAGTAGTTGCAGGCTTGTTTGCAAAATGGAATGTGGATGTAGATTCCTGACATAATAGTGTTCATTATTCAGTTTTTTTAGTGGTCAATCCGTGTCGAGCTTGAACTATCTTTATTTTATCGAATTTATTATTTTGGAATGTAATTCCAGTAATTTTTTATGTGTTTGTTGTATTTCTAAAAAGACACCTAGAGTTTTACTTTCTTGTTTATTATGTGTGTTTCTAGTCATTTGAGCTCTGTCATCTATTATTATTCGTCCTAATATGCCTTTATTGCTTTCTTCAACAGTAACGAAAGAGTGGCAAATTGTATCTCTTAAATTTCTCAAATTAACTCCACTTATAAATTCTTCTGACAAATCAAGCTTTGGCATTTTTGAAGGCATTCCTGCATCAAGTTGCTCCTTAGTTGTATACGGTATCATTAAGTAAAGCGCAATTATTTCACGTACACCTGGTACTAAAAGAATTCTATCATTTCCTTCTAAAATATTTTGTGCAATTTCTGAAAGAAAAATTGAATGTTCTCTAAAATTAGTATCTCTATCTTTAGTCATTTTTATTGATTGAAAACATTAATAATAATAATTTATATGATGGTTATTTTTACCCTATTTGCTCAGCAATTGCTGCTAATTGAACACTAAAAACCTGAGCACTGAACACTATTTCTTTATTCGTTCTTCATTATTCTTCACAAAAGCATCCCAACCGGTATAACTTTTCTCGCCAACCACTTTTCCAGAATTAAAAAAATGACAAACTGCAGCCGCCAAACCATCAGTTGAATCGAGGTTTTTTGGTAATTCTTTTAACCCAAGAAGTTGTTGAAGCATTTTGGCTACCTGTTCTTTGCTGGCATTTCCGTTGCCCGTGATAGCCATTTTTATTTTCTTAGGTTCGTATTCCGTAATAGGAATATCTCTCGAAAGCCCAGCTGCCATGGCTACGCCTTGAGCACGACCTAATTTCAACATCGATTGTACATTCTTCCCAAAAAAAGGGGCTTCAATGGCAATTTCATCGGGATTGTGAGTATCTATGAGTTCGATGGTTCTTTCAAAAATAATCTTCAATTTTTGATAATGATTGTCATATTTAGATAATTGCAATTCGTTGAGTTGAATAAACTGCATGTTTTTGCCAACTACTTTTATCAATCCAAATCCCATAATAGTAGTTCCTGGGTCAATTCCTAAAATGATGCGTTCGTTTGCCAAAAGATTTGTTTAAAGTTTAAAGTTCAAAGTTTAAAGTTTTGTTACTTTGCATCAATGATTTCAATTCCTCACAAAGCTAAACAATTCCTTGTACTTCTATTCAAACTTTTGATTGTTGGTTGCGCATTTTATTTCATTTACAATCAACTTATAAATAATGATGCTCTCGATTGGAATAAATTCTTGATTTTATTCCATAAAAATAAAACAATTGGAGGGATTTGTTTTATCCTATCGCTGAGTGTTTTGAATCGATTTTTCGAAATCTTGAAATGGCAAAATTTAGTTTCTTACCTTCATACTATTTCATTGAAAGAAGCAACTATGCAAGTTCTAGGGGCACTAACCGCAGGGATTTTTACCCCAAACGGATTGGGAGAATATGCTGGAAAAGCCCTTTTTTTTGAAAAAATAAAAGCTAAAAAAATCATTTTTTTAAACCTTGTTTGCAACGGAATACAAATGATTATAAGCATTTTGTTTGGAACTATTGGGTTATGGGTTTTGGGTTATAGATTATGGGTTTTGGGTATTCTAGGGGTATCTGTTTTCTTGATTCTATTTTCTTTTCTCTTAAAAGGGATCAAAATCAAAGGCTATTCTGTAGAAAAATTACTTCGAAAAATCAATGAAATTCCAAGACCGATTCATCAAAAAAACATTTTTTTAGGACTTTGTCGTTATCTTGTTTTTTCGCATCAATATTACGTGTTGTTTTTAGCTTTCGATGTTAATTTGCCCTACATAACGATGATGGCTTCTATAGCAAGCGTTTACTTTTTGGCTTCGTCATTACCCAATTTTCAATTTTTAGACTTTGCTATAAAAGGAAGTGTTGCCATTTATTTTTTCGGACTTCTAGGTATAAACCAATGGATTATAGTTTTCATAAGTACCTTAATGTGGTTTTTCAATGTGGTATTGCCCGTGATTATTGGCAGTTATTATGTGCTAAATTTTAAAACCATAAAAACGAAATGATTCTAATTCTGTATACCATCATTTTGATATATTGCTTATTTATTTTGGCTTTAATTTATGGCTTTTGCATTACGAGTTCCTTTGAGTTGAATGGTTTAGTTCCTAAAACTAAATTCTCTATTCTAGTTCCATTTCGTGATGAGGCAGAAAACTTACCTATCCTCTTAAACAGTTTTTCTGAATTGAATTACCCAACGGATTTATTTGAAGTCATTCTTATAGATGATGATTCTGCTTTCAAATTTCCGCTTTCAAATTATAGTTTTCAAATTTCGTTGATTGATTCGGTTAGAACATCGAATTCGCCCAAGAAAGATGCCATTACTACTGCAGTTGAATTTGCAAATTCAAAATGGGTTTTGACCACCGATGCCGATTGCGTGGTGCATAAAGATTGGTTGCGAACTTTGGATAATTACATACAAAACCATGAGGTTTCCATGATAGCAGGAGCTGTTTCTTGTGATTGTGGCGACTCATTTCTACATCATTTTCAGCAATTGGATTTTACCAGTTTACAAGGTGTTACGATAGGAAGTTTTGGATTAGGAAAAGGATTTATGTGTAATGGCGCCAACTTTGCGTATAAAAAATCTTTTTTTCAAGAAATTGGAGGTTTTAATGGGAATGACCAAATTGCAAGCGGCGATGATGTGTTTTTGTTGCAAAAAGCAATCGCTCGATTCCCTAAAGAGGTACATTATTTAATGTCTAAAAGCAATATTGTAAGGACAAAACCATTAAACGATTGGAAAATGCTTTTTCATCAAAGAGTGCGTTGGGTCTCAAAAACAGTCTCGTTTCAAAGTATTTTTGGAATTGGTTTAGGATTGGTGGTTTTTATAACAAACACGACTTGGTTGTTTATACTTGGCTTTTTGTTGTTCGGTTTAATTTCGTTTCAAACGGTTTTTGTGTTTTCCTTATTAAAATTTAGCGTTGAAATAATTTTGGTTAATAATGCAAATCAGTTTTTGACGAATAAAAAATTGCAATATCTATTTATGGGAGTTTTGTACTATCCTTTTTTTAGTACGAATGTAGTTTTACATTCCTTGTTTGGGAAATATGAATGGAAAGGAAGACGATTTAAATACTAAAATTAACTCTTTTGATTTTGACTTTTACTCTACTTTTAGAATAACTGGAAGGATAAATTGCGTTTTTACTGGAATTCCTCTTTTGATTGCAGGATTTATTTTAGGAAAACCAACCAAACGTGCTTTTAGAATACTGTCTATTTTTATCTTATCGTAAGCCACAGAATCCTTAGGAAAAAGAGGTTCAAATACCAATCTTGAATTCGGAAAGACTGTCACTTTTACTTCAATAGTATCTAATTCAGGATAAAGAATAGACAAAGTATCTAAACTTAACTTATGTTG
Source organism: Flavobacterium sp. (assembly GCA_043770135.1). Classification (GTDB taxonomy): domain Bacteria; phylum Bacteroidota; class Bacteroidia; order Flavobacteriales; family Flavobacteriaceae; genus Flavobacterium. Next base: position 5,623 of record JAYVIN010000124.1, read on the forward strand.
AATAAGTTGGGTCATGTATTGAAAAAAACATTGTTGTTGTTCTATTTTATTATCAATGGAATCACAAGTTGCAACTGATGGAAACTGATCTACTTCTTTCCAATTAATAGATTTCAATTCCTTTTGCAATAACTCTTTTTCGGAAGGAACTTGTTTTTCGAAGTACTGACAAGAACTGAAGAGAACTGGCGCTAGTAAGAGTGTGAGAATAATTTTTTTCATATTAATTTGCCAAGCGGACAATACCTTGTAGTTTTCAAAAATACAAAAAATAATATTAATGAAGGAATTTTAACCTAGCCCTAAAATCAAAAAAGCTATCCACAAAAGTGAAAAGCTTTTCATTGGTCTAACTACTAAACCATGCTACAAGTTACAAAGTCGTAGCGAAAACAACACAACAATCTTAAATGCTTTTAGGGCAAAAAAGGCTTTCATTTCTGAAAACCTTTATCCCAATTTAGCGGTCTGGACGGGACTCGAACCCGCGACCTCCGCCGTGACAGGGCGGCATTCTAACCAGCTGAACTACCAGACCATCGCGTAATTGCGATTGCAAAGATACTATAGAATTTTGTTTCTACAAGGCTTTCCGCAAAAAACATTGTATTATTTTTTTGAAATCTTAGCCAAACTTTTGTTTTTCAACTAAATATGTCGTCAATATTTTCTCAAAACTGTCCGAAACACCTACTGGAATGTACTTAATTTTGTTTTGTGAGCAGGTTAAAGCTAGTTTTTTGAAGTAAGCATTCACTCCTTTTTCGTATTCTTGCTTTACATTATCAGCAAAAATTGTAACCTCATCACCGCTTTCTAGGTCAATAAACTTCCTTGGCGAACTATCATAATCTAAATTCAATTCCGTTTTGTTGTCAATAACGTGAAATAAAACCACTTTGTGTTTATTGTGTTTTAAATGCTGTAAAGCATTAAATAATTCTTCTTCATTAGCTGATTGAAACATATCTGTAAAAAGAATTACCATAGATCGGCGATTCATTTTTTCTGCTATTTGGTGTAAAAATGTAATAGTATCGGTGCTTTTTGAAACTTTTGGTTTTTCTAAAAGATTTTCCAACGTATTCAAAATCATTCGGTGGTGGCGATCACTTCCCTTCTCTGGAGCATAATATTCATACGTATCCGAAAAAACACTTAGCCCAATGGCATCGCGTTGTTTTTTTAATAAATTCATTAATACCGCCGAGGCTAAAACTGCAAAACCTATTTTACTCTCATAAAACGGTTGATCGTCTTTTAGCTTTGGATAATGCATCGATGAGGAGTTATCGATGATGATGTGGCAACGTAAATTGGTTTCTTCCTCAAATCGTTTAGTGTACAATCGATCGGTTTTGGCAAATAATTTCCAGTCAATGTGTTTGGTGCTTTCGCCTACGTTATAGGTTTTATGCTCGGCAAATTCGGCAGAGAAACCATGAAAAGGCGATTTATGCATACCCGAAATAAAACCTTCGACCACTTGATTGGCTAATAATTCAAGATGCTGAAAGCTGGATATTTTTTCTTGTTGCGACTCTATATTCATATACCAAATGTATTAAAAGATTATAAATAAAAAAAGGCTTGACTTTCGCCAAACCTATATTGCTTTATACCTCGCAATGGTTGTTTAATACTTACAATAAAGCGTCTAAGCTATCGGCATACGTTTGTTTTGGAGCAACTCCTACTTGTTTTCCTACCACTTCGCCGTTATGAAAAACAAGCACTGTTGGAATGTTTCTCACGCCGTATTTTGCAGCAAATTCTTGATTAGCATCTACATCTACTTTGCCTATCACTACTTTTCCTTCATATTCTGTGCTTAGTTCGTCGATGATGGGTCCCACCATTCTACAAGGTCCACACCATGCTGCCCAAAAGTCTACCATTACTGGTTTTGTCGATTTCAAAACTACTTCTTCAAAAGTAGCATCTGTTATTGCTAATGCCATACTATTTTATTTTAAAATTAAAAGTTTGTTACTACTCACAAACTTGAAACAAAGGTAAAAAAGATTTAAGTAAAGAAATCAAATTTATATTGCATTTAACTATTTTTAGATTGAAAGAACTTATTCAAATAATAAATTTTAGTTTGAGTGTAATAATTAACAGTGAAATAGTGAAAAATAAATCCCATTTACACCATTTCATAGCCCAAATAAGCTTCCTCAATTTCATTTAAAACGGCGAATAATTCTTCGGGACGATCTAAGGTTACCAATTGTTGTTTGAACGGTTTAAAAGAATGTATTCCTTTGAAATAATTAGTATAATGCGGACGTGTTTCTACAATTCCAAGTCGTTCGCCTTTCCATTCCATTGCCCATGTGAGGTGATTTCGAACCGCTTCTACTCTATTTACAACCGTAGGTTTTTCTAGATGTTCGCCGGTGTTGAAATAATGTTTTATTTCGTCAAAAATCCAAGGATAACCAATCGCAGCTCGACCAATCATAATCCCGTCGATACCATATTTATTTTTGTATTCTAAGGCTTTTTCGGGAGAATCTATATCACCATTTCCGAAAATGGGCATCGTAATTCTTGGGTTGTTTTTTACTCTGGCAATATGCGACCAGTCCGAATGTCCTTTGTACATCTGGGCACGAGTTCTAGCGTGAATACTCAAAGCCGCCACACCAATGTCTTGCAAACGCTCGGCAACCTCATCGATATTGATGGAATTATCGTCCCAACCTAAACGAGTTTTTACCGTTACCGGCAAATGGGTACTATTGATAACCGCTTGGGTCAACCGAATCATTAAATCGACATCTTTCAAAACTCCTGCGCCAGCTCCTTTGCAAACGACTTTCTTAACCGGACAACCAAAATTAATATCAATTATATCTGGATTTACTGCAGAAACTATTTTAGAAGACATAGCCATGGCTTCTTCATCTCCACCAAAAATCTGAATTCCAACAGGTCTTTCGTAATCGAAAATATCCAATTTCATTCTACTTTTTATGGCATCCCGAATTAATCCTTCGGAAGAAATAAATTCTGAATACATCATATCGGCTCCATGCATTTTGCACAATCTTCGAAATGGTGGATCACTCACATCTTCCATAGGAGCTAGAAGTAAAGGAAAATCAGGTAATTCTATGTTGCCAATTTTTATCAAAAGATATTTTTTTGGCAAAAATACTAAAGATTTTCGATAGATGATTAACGAATGCTGATTTCAGATTAACGAATTCTTAATTCATCATTCGTTAATCTAAAATCTTCAATCAAAAAATACCTATCTTTGCGAATAAATTATAGAATTACGCAGTTTGCGTGAGGGATAGAAGCGGTATCCTTTTGTGGAGCGAAAGCGCAACAAAAGATAGAGCGAATAGCCCGACCTGTAGTTTTTACGGAAGGTCACGCCCTACTTCGACTAAGCTAAGCTTGACATAAATTGACATCAAAAACAGCATGAAACACATACGGAATTTTTGCATTATTGCACACATTGATCACGGGAAAAGTACGCTTGCTGATAGACTTCTTGGCGCAACACAAACCGTTACAGCTCGTGAGGAAAAAGCGCAATTGCTTGACAATATGGACTTGGAGCGCGAACGTGGCATAACCATAAAAAGTCATGCCATCCAGATGGAATACACCTACAAAGGCGAAGATTATATCCTGAATTTGATTGATACGCCTGGTCACGTCGATTTTTCGTATGAAGTTTCCCGATCAATTGCTGCTTGTGAAGGCGCACTATTGATTGTAGATGCTGCCCAAAGCATTCAGGCACAAACCATATCCAATTTATATTTAGCACTAGAAAATGATTTAGAAATTATTCCAGTTTTGAACAAAGTCGATTTGCCATCTGCCAATCCTGAGGAAGTGAGCGACGATATTATTGATTTATTAGGCTGCAAACTCGAAGATATTATTCACGCGTCGGGAAAAACAGGTTTTGGTGTCGAAAATATTTTGGCGGCCATTATCGAAAAAATTCCTCATCCAAAAGGAAATGTTGATGAACCCTTGCAAGCCTTGATTTTTGACTCACATTACAATCCGTTTCGTGGAATTGAGGTTATTTTCCGAGTGAAAAACGGTCAAATCAAAAAAGGTCAGAAGATTAAATTTATGGCTACCGGGAATGAATATTTTGCGGACGAAATTGGCACTTTAAAACTAAATCAAGTTCCAAAAAATGTAATTTCTGCCGGCGATGTGGGGTATTTAATTTCAGGAATAAAAGAGGCCAAAGAAGTAAAAGTAGGCGACACACTTACCGATGCCAAAACGCCAACAACGAATATGATTGTGGGTTTCGAAGATGTAAAACCGATGGTTTTTGCTGGAATTTATCCTGTAGATACTGAGGATTATGAGGAATTGAGAAACTCCATGGAAAAATTACAATTGAACGATGCTTCACTTGTTTTTCTTCCTGAAAGTTCAGCAGCTTTAGGGTTTGGTTTCCGTTGCGGATTCTTAGGAATGTTGCACATGGAAATTATCCAAGAACGATTAGAACGGGAGTTTGATATGACCGTTATTACCACGGTTCCCAACGTTTCGTATTTGGCTTACACCAAAAAAAATCCCGAAACACCATTGATTGTCAACAATCCGTCTGATTTGCCTGAACCTTCCAGTTTAGATCATGTCGAAGAACCTTTTATAAAAGCAACCATTATTACCAAATCGGATTTTGTGGGTAACGTAATGAGTTTGTGTATCGAAAAACGAGGGATTATTACCAATCAAACTTATTTGACAACCGAAAGAGTAGAATTGAATTTTGATATGCCATTGGCAGAAATTGTATTCGATTTCTATGACCGATTAAAAACAGTTTCCAAAGGATATGCCTCATTTGATTATACTCCTATAGGAATGCGAACTTCAAAATTAGTACGTTTAGACGTTCTTTTAAACGCTCAATCTGTTGATGCACTTTCTGCTTTGATTCACGAAAGTAATGCTTATAATATCGGTAAAAAAATGTGTGAAAAATTGCGTGAATTGATTCCAAGACAGCAATTTGACATTCCGATTCAAGCAGCCATTGGCGCCAAAATTATTGCTCGTGAAACCATAAAAGCCTTACGTAAAGACGTTACCGCCAAATGTTATGGTGGCGATATTTCTCGAAAACGTAAACTGTTAGAAAAGCAGAAAAAAGGTAAAAAACGTATGAGGCTTGTTGGAAATGTTGAGATTCCACAAGAAGCGTTTATGGCGGTGTTGAAGTTGAATGATTAAAGCCCATCCTAAATCCTTCCCAAAGGGAAGGACTTTGTTGAAATAAATAAGCAAACCTGATGATGAAAATTGTCAGGTTTTTTTACTTTCCCCCAACTCCTCAAACAATCTCCTCGCATCCTCTACTTTAAACAATTGTGTTCCTTCGTTCATGGTTGCTGCCGAGCCACAAGCCACGCCCCATTGCACGACTTCTTTCAGACTTTTATTTTGTGACAAAGCCCAAGTCATAGCGCCCACCATACTGTCTCCAGCTCCAACGGTGCTTTTCTTGACTACATTGGGTGCAGGAACGAATTCGGTTTGAGTGGCAGTGACCAAAACGGCTCCTTCAGGACCTAGTGAAACCACAACAATTTCGGCACTTCCATTTGTAATTAATTTTCGTGCCGCTGGGGCAATTTCATCGATTTCTAATCTTTCGACACCGATGAGTTTTGCCAATTCCCCAACATTGGGTTTTATCAAATACACCCCCGTTTCTAATACTTTTTGCAAGGCCTCACCAGATGTATCTACGATTACTTTTGAGTCGGATTGTTTGGCTAAACTAGCGATATCTTTGTAGAAATTCGTTGATAAGCCTTCGTTTAAACTACCACTTAATACTAGAAATTTTGGCTTCAATTCTTGAATGGCTTGGCTAATAGTACTGATTTCCTCTTCAGAAATTTCGGAACCTGTAAAACCAAAACGATATTGAGAATTGGTAGCATCATCAACAGCCACAAAACTTTCTCTTGTCCAATTGTTGGTTTTAACCGCTTTGAATACTATGGATTCTTTTTGTACTAATTCTTCGAGCATCGATCCAATCGCCCCACCAGAAGTAAAAACACAAAACGACTCTCCACCCAAACGCGCAATGGCTTTCGAGACATTTATTCCTCCTCCACCCGCATCGTAGCGAGGGGTTTCGCAGCGTATTTTTTGTTCAGGAACTAATCCTCTAAAATGAGTAGTTTTGTCTAGTGCTGGATTTACGGTAAGTGTAACTATATCGAAAGTCTTCATTTTTAGAACTTATTTTTAATAAGCCATAAATTTAATCATTAATTAAGTATTTGTTCGGTTTCTGTTTTTTATTTGACAAAAAACCTTGTCATATTTGTACCTTTGCAACACAAAAATTTTAACCCTAAAATAATTGAATGAAGAGATTGCTTCGTTCCTCGCAATGACTATGATCGAAGATAAATCTCCACAAAGAACCAGTATTGCTCAATTAGGCGAATTTGGTTTAGTAGACCACCTTACAAAAAACTTCCAAATAAATCAAGTTTCTACTTTGGTAGGAATAGGAGATGACGCTGCGGTCTTGGACTTTGCAGCCAAAAAAGTGGTTGTTTCTACTGATTTATTAATTGAAGGGGTACATTTTGATTTAGCCTATATGCCTTTGCGACATTTGGGTTATAAGGCTGTAGTGGTCAATGTTTCTGATATTTGTGCGATGAATGCCAAAGCGACTCAAATATTGGTTTCCATAGCCGTTTCTAATCGGTTTCCATTAGAAGCCTTAGAGGAATTATTCGACGGAATTACCCTTGCGGCAAATGAATATAAAGTTGATGTAATTGGCGGTGACACAACCTCATCACAAAAAGGATTAATCATTAGTATTACCGTTCTTGGCGAAGCCGATGAAAATGAAATTGTTTACAGAAATGGTGCTGGACAAACGGATTTATTAGTGGTAACAGGCGATATTGGGGCAGCCTATATGGGATTGCAAGTGCTAGAAAGAGAGAAACAAGTTTTTCAGGTAAACCCCAATTCACAACCTGATTTAGACGCCTACACTTATATTATCGAGCGTCAACTAAAACCCGAAGCGCGTAAAGATGTTCGTACTTTGTTACACGCCTTAGAAATAAAACCAACATCGATGATTGATATTTCGGATGGATTGTCATCGGAAATTATGCATTTGTGCAAGCAATCAAAAGTGGGTTGTAATTTATATGAAGACAAATTACCTCTTGATCCTCAATTCATGAATGTTTGCGAGGAATTCGATCTCGATGCTACAACAGTAGCCATAAACGGTGGCGAAGATTATGAATTGCTGTTTACTATAAAAATGGAAGATTTTGACAAAATAAAAGGGAATCCAAACTTTACTATTATTGGTCACATGACCCAAGAGAGCGAAGGAATTCATTTGGTAACACGAGCCAATACTCGGATTCCGCTTAAAGCGCGTGGATGGAATGCTTTGAGTGAAGAATAAAAAAAAGGCGTTTTTTGTGAAAAACGCCTTTTTTTACTTTTTAAAATAACAAACCCAATCTTTTGGCTCGTTGTATCATTTCACTATCAGTACCTTCATCGATTAGTAATTTTTTCAATCTTTTCCTTCTAATTTCAATAGACTCTGCAGACAACGGAATATATTTGATAAAATCTTCTGGTTCTGTTCCTTTACTAATATGAAATAAAATTTCTTTGTCGATTACATCAACTTCTACTGGCTCAATGTTTTCTATTTCCATCATTTTTTTTATGGACTCACTATAATAAATTTCATTATTCACTATTTTATCAAAACCAAAAATTAATTCTTTAAAATCTAAATCGTTTTTTATTATCAACCCATGAGGATTTATGGCTGATATAATGTTTTTAATTTTTAATATTTCGGTGTACATGGTTAGTATAATGATTCTACACTCAGGCATGTGCTGATGCAATACTATTGCCAAATCCTCACCTGAAAGAATCCCTTTTTCCTGATAAGGAGGCATACTAATATCCAAAAATGCAAAATCAAAAACACCTGTTTCTGGATTCGTAATTATATCATAAGCCGATTTACAATCTTTTCCTTCTTCGTATTCGAACTCAAATTGCCCAGGAATATACCTGTTTAAAGTATTCTTATACCCAATAAGAATAAAAGGATGATCATCTACAATGAGTACTCTTTTTTTTATTTTCTCTCTTTCAATGGAATCTGTCGTTGTCATTTGTATTGTTTTTTTATATTGGAACTGATGCCATTATGGTTGTTCCCTCTCCTATTTTCGATTTGATTTCGAATGTTCCTTGACATTCCTTCATTCTAGAAATCATGTTTTGCAAACCAATTCCTTTTTTCCCTTTGTTTATATTAAACCCTACACCATCATCACTAATTTCTAAAAACAAATTATTTGAATCTTGTTTAAACTTAACGCTAATTAAATTTGCATTCGCATATTTATTTATATTTTGAAGCGATTCTTGTAGTACTCTAAATAAATTTATTTTGACAGCATTACTAGCGGATTCCCAGTTGATATCAGGGTCAATACTTGAGATTAATTGAGATTGGAAAGTCTTTTTCTGGTTTTCCAATAAATCCCCAACAATGGCAACGAAGTTATTAATTAATTCTGATTTTTCTCTACTCAAATCATGAGAAATTTCACGAATGTCTTGCTCGATATTTTTTAACTCTAAAATAAACTGATTTCTGAGTGTAATTCCAGGTTCATCTGGTAGTTCGTTTGCGCTATCCAAATTCATCCGTACGCCAAACATCCGACCCAAAACCCCATCATGCAACTCTTGAGCCACTCGTTTTTTCTCTTGTACTCGAGTGGCTTGGACACTGTCTTGTTGCGAAATAATCAAATTATATATTTCCTCATTGGCTCGTTGCTGTTCTTGTTTGTATAATAACTCCCTAGTTTTGGATTTTTGTGCTTTGATAATGTATAAAAACATCCCAAGAATTAAAACAGCTCCAAAAATATAAACAATATTCCTGTTTTTGGTGGTTAAACTAACATTTTCCTCTTTGACTTGATCTGTTTCATACTCGATACGGGCAAATTTCTCTCCAATAAGCCGTTCTGCTTTTTGTAAACTGTCGTTAATATGAATGTATTCTTTGTTGTACTTCATTGCTTTTCTGGGTTCTAAAACAGCTAATTGTTTTAGAGGCAATAATAAATTTCGAGCATTTTTAGAGTTACGTGCTTTGGCAAGAGCTTCGTTCGAATATTGCAATGCTTTTAGAGTGTCCTTTTTAAAAGCAAAATATTCCGACAAATGAATTTTGGCGCCTATAATTCCTAATGTGGAATCGAGACTATCCCTTAACTTTAAAGATTCATAAAATAGTTCTGGCAAATCCTTGGATTCTTTTATTTTGAATCGAGAATAGGCTAAATTATCTAAAAATACAGAATAGGCAAAAAGATTGTACTTGATTAAATCATTCCTATTTTCTAAAGCTTTTTCAAAATAGACTATGGCTTGCTTGTGTTGACCCTTGTTTTGATAGACAAAACCTATGTTGTTTATAGACAAAGCTTTGTGTTGCAGTTCTATTGGCGATGTTTGTTCATCAATACTGTTTAACGCCTTATTGTGGTATTCTAATGCTTTAGCATATTGTCCTAAATCATTATATAGTGTTCCCAGTAAATTATAGGAATCATATATGATATTATCTTCTTTTTCTTCATTCAATGCCTTCATCGCGCTAAATACGGATATTTCAGAACCCTTTAAATCGCTTTCGCTATATTGAAGGCGTGCTTTTCTGAGCCTACATTTTGCAATATTAACATTATCGTGCAGGCTTAAATATATTTTTTCCGCCCTAAAATAATTCAAATAAGCACTATCTGAGATCCCTTTGATTTCATAAAAGTCACCTAAATAGGAGTTGGATTTGGCTATGCTTAGGCTGTCTTGAGCATCTGTAGCTTTTTCTAAAACAACATCTACTACATTTTTGTACTTTTCCCAGTTGTTCATATTAAAATAACGATTGGCGACTCGAAATAAATTGACTCGATGTAAAGAATCATTTTCCTGATTTAGTACTATTTCAAGAGATTTTTTTATAAACAATTCTCTTTGGGAAGTTTTGAGTTCATAATCGTAGGCTTTTTCTAAAAAAATAGAAAGGCTATCACTAGAAGGATTAGGTTCATTTATATTTGATTTTTTTTGAGTACAACCAAAAAAAACGAAAAGAAGGAGCACTATGTAGATCAGTTTGTTCAATAGTTTGATTTGAGATTGTTCAAAAATAGTAAAACTATTGACATAAAAAAAGGCTGTCAATAAAATTGACAGCCTAAGTAAAATTTAAAAAAATATTTAATCCATTTTTCTGTTTGAAAGGACTGATCCATTTACAACATCTAATTTTCTATTTGATAAAACTGATCCATTTACAGCATCCATCTTTCTATTCGATAAAACTGAACCGTTTACAGCGTCCATTTTTCTATTCGAAAGAACTGACCCGTTTACAGTTTCTATATTGTTATCTACAATAGTAGTTGTAGTTTGTGGCGCAGTAAAAGAGGTTAAAATTAACATCAATGTAAATAATCCGATTGTTTTAAATGCTTTTTTCATGTTTTGAGGTTTTATGTGTTTATATTTTGTTACGTTAGTTATAAATGCCGATTAGCACTTTAATACGATGTAAAAATATATAGCATATCTCAAAAATCCCTTTGTTTACAGGTGTATATGGTAGAATGTAGTCGTTTGATAGTGAATGATGGTCAAATCTGGGTGAATGACAAATTCTTAGATTTCAAGGTAATTCCCGCTAGAAAAATCGAAAATAATAGGCAAATCGACTCTACTTCGTCATTCCGACGCAGGAGGAATCACATCAATTGCTCTCGTTATGTGATTGCTTTGCCTATTCGCTTCGCTCGGGTCCTCGTACCTCAGAATGACAAAAGCAATAGGAATGACAAAAATTTTAATCATTACTAACAAACCGATCATTTAAAAATTCAAATTATTATTAAACGAACGAATCAGTGCTAATTTTTTGTCTCTTCTCCACCCTTTCAACTCTTTCTCTCTTGCGATTGCCTGCTGCACCCAGGTAAATTTTTCATAATAAACTAAAAATTCAAGATTATATTTTGAAGCAAACGTTCTTATTCCTTTCTCAATATTTCCTTTATGTTGTTTTAATCTTTCCCCTAAATTATTGGTCATTCCAATATAAAAAGTAGAGCGATATTTGTTTGTTATGATGTAAACATAATAAGTGTGGTAGCCTTCTGTATATTCTATCATAATTCTTTACACTATGCATTCGTTTTTATTCTGTTATTCCAACTGCTTCTTGTCATTCCGACTCCTTCTTTGTCATTCTGAGGCACGAAGAATCACATAACGAGAGCAACTCAAATGAGCAACTGATGTGATTCTTCACTGCGTTCAGAATGACAAAATCGAGATAATTATTCGTTTCTTCGATTTCTTTTTAAATCTCTAGGTAATTCCCGCTAGAAAAATCGGAAATAATAGCATCAATGTTTGCCTTGTAAGATTTAGAGAAAGGCAGTTTTGTAGTGGTATTTTTAATATAACATACCGTATTTCCTGTATGAATTCTAGAAATGTAGTTTCGGTTTACTATATAACTGTTGTGTATTCTAACAAAAGGAGCTGGCAAGATTCCTTCAAAATGTTTCAAAGTCTTAAATGCAGTGACCATTTCGCCATTGTTCAGGTGAATGTCGGTAGAATTATTATCGGCTTGAAAATAACAGATGTCTTTGGCATCAATATATCGGTAATCCCCATACGATTTGATACATAATATAAGTGGTTGCTCTTTCTTTGAAATGCCTTTCTCTTCGAATGGAGCAGTACTTGTTTCTGCGATGGCGTTGGACTCTTTTTCAAAAAGGGAGTTTTGAATAACGTAAGCCTCGTCTTCGCCAATGGCTTTTTTTAATTTGAGCAGTGATTTAACTAAATCTATTCGCTCTACTGGCTTGATCAAATAATCGGCTACTTCATATTGGATAGCATCAAAAGCTAGGTCTTTCTTAGATGTTGTGATTATAATTTTAGGAATCACAGTCAAATACCGATACAATTCGTTGATGAGTGTTAGCGACAAATTGCTCGTTTTATCGGCTGGGTCAATTTCGAGAAAAATTAGTTTTGGTTTATGTTCTAAGACTAGATTTAAACCCTCCGTATAGGTATTTGCTGAAGCCACAAAATCAAGTTCTGAAAAACTATCCGCAATGGCTTTTGTTTTCAAAACACTTTCTTGATTGTCGTCAATAATAATGTACGGGTAATTCATTAATGGCTTCACCTAATTTGTTAGCCATAGTATTAGAATTAAAATGCCGTGGCACTTTAAAAAATCAAGTAATTAAATGGGTAGTTTTGGGGAAACCACAAAAAAAGCCTGTTTCGGTTTTAGGAAATGAGCTTTTTTACAAGCTAAAAATAAACATTTACCGCTATAAACATTGACATTGTTAAGATAATTCATGTAAATGTTAATACTTTTTGATGAACTACAAATAAACCCGACAAAGCGCAAAACAACTGACAAGATTTCACTAAATTTTTTTATACTTGAAATTTTGGTTGTTTAAAAAACATATCGTAATATTGCGATATGGGAATAACAAAAACTATAGGTTTCTCGGCAGAAACCAACGAAATGGCAGACATCCTTAAAGCCTTAGGACATCCAGCAAGAATAGCCATAATAGACTATTTGCTAAAAGTAGACAGTTGCATTTGTGGAGACATTGTAAACGAATTACCTCTGGCACAACCTACAATTTCTCAACATTTAAAAGAACTTAAAAACGCTGGCTTAATAAAAGGAAGCTTTGAAGGAACTTCTATTTGCTACTGCATCAACGAAGAGGGTTTCGAAAAAGTGAAAGGATTTTTTGAGAAAACATCAAAACATATTGAGAAAAACAAAAGCAATTGTTGTTAATTAAAATTACAAAAAATGAAACTATCACAAGTAAAAAGCATCTTAAAATCATTGGATACGGTAAACTTCATTTTAGAAGATGGTACAAAAATACCTGAACATTTTCACATCACCGAAGTGGGATTAATTACTAAAGACTTCATTGATTGTGGGGGAATGCTTCGCAAAGAAACTGGAATCAACTTTCAACTTTGGAATGCCAATGATTTTGACCACCGATTGAAACCTCAAAAACTAATCAATATCATCGAATTGTCTGAAAAGGTTTTAGGCATTGAAGATTTAGAAATTGAAGTCGAATACCAAACCCAAACGATTGGTAAATATGATTTGAATTTCAACGGAAATGATTTTGTATTACAAAACAAGAAAACCGCTTGTTTGGCTCAAGATCAATGCGGTATTCCTGCAACTAAAAATGAAAAAGTAAAAGAAACTAGCAGTTGTTCCCCAGGAGCTGGATGTTGCTAAATCAAATAAATACTATGAAAGAATTCATCATTAAATATAAAAAACCTATTGTTATAACTATTGGTGTAACACTATTAAACATTATTTTTGGGTTTGACGCCCGATTTACAATTATAAACTTATTATGGTTATTGGTATGAATCGCCATCTAAAAAAAGTTTGCGTGGGTAAACACAAATTCGGTGAAAAAGCGATTCCACATTTGACCACTGAAAAATAAAAACATACAAATATGAAAAAAATTTTAGTTTTATGCACAGGTAATTCCTGTAGAAGCCAAATGGCACATGGTTATTTACAGTTTTTTGGGAAAGACAAAGTCGAAGTATATAGCGCGGGAGTCGAAATACACGGACTGAATCCGTTCGCTCTTGGAATCATGATAGAAGACGGAATTGATATTAGCCAAAACACGTCGAACCATGTTGATGAATATGCAGACATTGTCTTTGATTACGTAATTACCGTTTGTGACAACGCCAAAGAAGCTTGTCCTTTTTTTCCAACCCAAACCAAAACCATTCATCACAGCTTCGAAGATCCATCAAAATCTTCTGGAACTGCCAAGGAATTAATTGCTGAATTCCGAAAAGTGCGTGATCAGATTAAGGATTATTCGAAAGATTTTATTTCTAATATATAACTATTTTAAAGTGAGAATAATTATATATATTTGAAAAAAAATATGAAAAAATTAGTTGTTTTATTAAGCATGTCTGTTTTGAGTTTTGGCTATAGTCAAGAAATAGAAAAATCAGAAACATTAAAAAATGAAATTAAGATAAATGCTTTATTTTTGGTCTTAGGCGCTGTAGAAGTTACCTACGAAAATTTATTAAATAAGGACACTGGATTGGGCGTTTCACTCTTTTTTGTTAATGAAGAAGATTTTGATAGTAGTTTCAGTTTAACACCTTATTATAGAGCATATTTCGGAAGAAAACCAGCAGCAGGCTTTTTCGTTGAAGGGTTTAGTATGATTAGTACAGGTAAAAATGGAAGTTATTATAACTACGATTATAATACAGACAAATATATTTATGTAGAAGGAAAAAAATATTCGGATTTTGCGTTAGGCTTTGGTGTAGGTTCTAAATGGGTTCATTCGAGAGGATTTACTTTTGAAATAAATGGCGGTATTGGTCGAAATTTACTCAATGACATCAGTCCAGAAGTTGTTGGTCGTGGCGGAATTACACTGGGTTATCGTTTTTAAATTAAAACATAAAGGCTCCCGCCGCGGTGGGAGCCTTTCTTTTATAACCGATTAAACGAATAACCAAATCAACTTTTTTTACATTTTCATCAACCAATTTTTCATCGAAACTTCATTCTCGATAATTGACTTTAAATCTGTAATCGCAACTCGATCTTGTTTCATTGAATCTCTGTGGCGAATCGTTACGGTTTGGTCTTCAATAGTTTGGTGATCTACGGTGATACAAAACGGCGTTCCTAGAGCATCTTGTCTTCTGTAACGTCTTCCTACCGCATCTTTCTCATCGTAAGCTACATTAAAATCCCAACGCAAATCATCGATGATTTTATGTGCGATTTCTGGCAATCCATCTTTTTTAACTAATGGAAATATAGCTGCTTTTGTTGGTGCTAAAACCGCTGGTAATTTCAGCACTGTTCTGGTTGAACCATCTTCCAACGTTTCCTCTTTTAAGGAAGTTGCGAATACAGCCAAAAACATTCTATCCAATCCTACCGAAGTTTCTACTACATACGGCACATAATTTTGATTCAATTCGGCATCAAAATACTGTAATT
This sequence comes from Flavobacterium sp., assembly GCA_043770135.1. GTDB lineage: Bacteria > Bacteroidota > Bacteroidia > Flavobacteriales > Flavobacteriaceae > Flavobacterium. Next base: position 20,840 of record JAYVIN010000124.1, read on the forward strand.
TCCTGCCCGAAAATTGTTCGTGGGCTTTTAAATCGAAATCAGTTCGAGAGTGAATTCCCTCTAATTCTTTGAATCCAAAAGGAAAATTAA
>JAYVIN010000125.1:0-2596 GCA_043770135.1 Flavobacterium sp.
ACTTTCTTTAAAAACAAAAAAACTACATTTTTTTTTAGAAAGTAGCTTTTTGTTTTGTTTGCTCTTGTTTGTGGGCACAGAATGCAATTCTGCGCTATCCGTTGACGACTTTATTTTGTCATATCCGAGCGATCGGGTCGGGTGCTATCCGTTAACGACTTTATTTTGTCATTTCCGAGCGATCGGGAATAACAAAACTACTTTAAGAACTTTCTCTTAATGCAAAAAACTACAACTTTTATTGTTGTAGCTTTTTGTTTGCTTTGTTTGTGGGCACAGAATGAAATTCTGCGCTATCCGTTGACGACTTTATTTTGTCATTTCCGAGCCATCGGGGATTTATTCATATCCGAGCCATCGGGGCAAACGAGCGCCAGTGGGGGACGACTTTATTTTGTCATTTCCGAGCGATCGGGTACTCGTCGCAGACGTCCACCAGAGTTGTGGACAAACGAGCGCCAGTGGGGCTCATTCACAGCACACTCCGAGCGATCGGGATTTTACACAAAAACACAATCAATAAAACAAAATGAACTCCTAATGTTAAATAAATTCCTTTTCGGACATAAAAGTGTTTAATGAAAAAGAGCAATGAAAAAAAAATAAAAAAAATAAAAAACCAACAAATCATATAAAATACTAAAATATCGTCTAACGGTTTAATAAAAACAACCTCTTTTCCTTTTATATGTTCCAAATAAATATAAATTTTTATTGATAAACCTGAAAATATTATATTAAATATATATGAAATAAAATCCCAAAATATAAAGATAAGGGAATATAGTGATGGAACAAAAAAGAGATTTGGCAAGGGGTAGAAGTTAAACTTTTTCATTACTCTATAATTTATTTATGTATGCTTCTCCTTTGAATGAATATCGAACAACATTTCCGTTTACAACAAATGAATTATAGGTATGGGTTGCATTGGATTTTTTATACTCAATTTGAGATAATGGTAATCCATAAGGTGTAATTTTTAAACCAGTAAGAAGTTGTTTTCCCGAAACAATAACTCCCTTTTTTTCAATATTAAAACCTGCATTTTCAGAAATTTTTACTTTACCAATGTCTGTTCTGTATATTTTAAAATTTGTTTCAGACGTTTTAACAATTTTACTAATTGCAAGTTTTGCTTTCCAATCAAGTAAATCACCAAAATCATCCAAATCTACTTCTTCGGTAACCTTATATTTTCCCATCATCTTTATAATCTTTTGTTCAAGAGTTTGCTTTTGAAGCATCCCATCAATAGCCTCATTCAGTGGCTTATTAGCATGATTCAGTAACCCTACAGTAAGCCCAATAACAGCTCCCTCCCAAAAATTACCTTCTTGTAAATCGCTAGTAACGCCTCCTGCAACGGATCCAAACAAAGATTGCCCTACTATTCCTTTGCTAAAAGAACCAGGTATCATAGAAAAAGCTCCTCCTGCAATACTACTTATGGCAGCTGTAAGAAACGATTGTTCTGCATTGCCACCGCTTACTCCTTGAATTATTCCTTGGGCTATGCCGTGCATTAAAGCTTGTGGCAATGCCAATATGATATTAATTTGGGTTTGGGTTAAGGTTTGTGTCGCTGCACAAATAGCCACATTGGCACCATTAATGATTTGCCCTATGCCAGCACTAAAAGCTCCGCTGATTGCTCCCACGAGAATACTTTTGGCTAAACCTCCCCAAGTTATGGCATTGCCATTGTATAGATTTATACCTACATAAGTTACTCCACCAATAACAGCACCGATAATAAGACCCGTTATTATAGCTACTGTTACTGGGTCGTTGCCACTGTAATCCACATACATTAAAGGGTTGTTCAGTGCATATGCATACCTATTATAATTTTGCGGGTTGCTAGGGTCAGTAATATTAGCATCGGGCGATAAGAACGTGTGTAATATTGGGTCGTACAAGCGGGCATTCATGTGAATGAGCCCTACTGAAAATAAATGCTCGTGGGCAGTATAACCTCGATCTGTCAATAATTCAAAATCAACATTGTTGAAAGTAGTTGCACTGACTTCGACATTGTTTTTGTAGTATTTTCTGAGATTGCCCCAGGCGTCAAATTGTCTTCTTTCTTTGATGGTGCCTAAATTGCCCGAAATGGCCAAAATAGTGCCTTGGTAATCCCTGTGAAGATATAAGTATTCTTCTGGGCTGGGGGTATAATTACCGCCAGAATTGGTATAAGTTTTTTCTAGAGCTACAGCAGCATCATAAGGCGAACCTGCTATGTAGGTCATAAACTGTATACTCTGATTGGGTCTTTCTATAACCTCTACGGCAGTAATGCCCGAATAGTATTTGGTTTTGGTTACCGTTCCTGCTTGGTTGGTTACTACGGATTTGCTTCGACTATTGCTCAGGTTGTACTCAAAATCGACTCTACCACGGTTGGCTTCGGTAATGGTAATAGGATTTTTGAACATATCATAACTCACCGTTTGTGGGCAACGGTTGGCATAATATGCATTTCCAACTGTATTGAGCGTAGCCGATTTTTTGCGATATCGGTTCCCCGGATCATAGTTGTAGGTTCCCACAAGGTCGTTGGTTTTTATTCTGCCATCGGTTTCATAAGTAT
>JAYVIN010000126.1:0-2581 GCA_043770135.1 Flavobacterium sp.
CATCTAATAAAATTTGCTTGCCTTCTATTTCAACTGCGGCAATAACATAATTGAAAACAGTTCGATTAGGAAATACAGGAACTCCATTTTCTATTGTACTAATTAACACTGGGCTAGATTTTAGTCCCGCAGATTTTAACATCGCAATCAGGATAAAATTTATTTCGGCTACATTGCCCGTTCTTTCTTGATAGGCTCTTTGCACCCCTTTATCAACGTAATAACTCGTTTTTTGATCCCAATTCATTATTTTTTGGACATATTTGAAAATGGCAAATAATCGTTCTGTGGGTTCCACAATATCCTTTATTACGACTTTTAAATCCGTAGCAAAATAATCTTTTAGTTTGAGTTCGTCGCCAAATTCTTTGTCTTTAAAAATGGTTTTAGCAACACCTTCCCAAGTAGCAGCATAATCCTTAACCGGCCAATCGGGTCTTCTTTCTTTTTCTAGCTCGCTGATAATTGCTCCTCTATAATTGTCTCTATTGTTAACGAATTTTTCGTATTTGAGTGCTGGGATATTTTTTGCAGCATACCATTTATTGATTTGCTTGTATCCTTGGGCATAATCCTTTTTACTATCTACTAGCTCTGAATCCGTTTCAATTTCTAAATTCCCTTTTTGCAAGGAACTGTAAATAAAGTATTCAGGCACTTCGGTTTTATACTCAAAAAAATCAACTGGTATGTCATACTGAAAATCAAAATCGGGAAACTTAATAATATTCTCTGATTCTAGGGTGTATTTGAATTCTATAACCGAGCCGACTTTTACATTGGGCAAAGTAATTGTTGCTTGATTCCAAAATTTATTAATCTTGGTTTTAAAGGCACCCTCGCTCTCTAATTTTGTTTTAACAATTTTGCCGTCTTCAAGATTGTAGGTTACCGAAGATGAAAAACGAACTTTATCGTCGCTCAAATTTTCATAGCCAACATAATAAGCAGCTTGCTGATTCGCCCAACCTAACCCTTCTTTTTTATAAATTTTTATCCTAAACTCGATAATATGATTGGCTGAAAAACCTGCTACGGAATTATAGGTAAAAAAAGTTTTTCCTTTTTTGAAAAGTATCGCAGCGACGGCACTTGTGTCTATAGGATGAAATTTTTCTTCTAATTCTGCAATAGAAACTTTTCCTAATTTGAATTCTTGGGCATTGGTAATCGAAAAAAATAATACTGAAAATATAATTGCTGTTAGTTGGTTGATTTTCATTTGCATTATTAATTTTTAGTTAATATAATTTTGGCGTTGTCATTTTTAGAAATTTGCTCCATAAAAAGACGGTATTCATCGTATTCAGTGTTTTTATACATTCCTTTTTTTATAAAAATCGAGCGTTTATAAATCAAATTACTGTTGTCTTTTTTTATAATTTCGGTTTGGTATTCCCCGAATTTAGTATTCAATTCAAAAATAGCAGGCATTGATTCAATACCGAAACCAGTAGGCAAACTAATTGCAATTTCATCAGTATCACAATAGCCTCTTTGAATTTCGAAAGGGGTTTTACGGTTTCGAATTCTTTTGACACCTACTGAATTTTGGCTGTAAGCATTAACTACAAAAATCATTTTATTGTTAGCAATTTTTCCGTAGTTATCGGCAGAAATTTGTAGATTTTCGGTAAAACTAACCTTTTCTTTGTCATTAGAGAATGTAATCTTATCGAGTTTTAAATTACTAATGTTACTCCAAAAATCTTTATAATGAGCTTCCTTTTCTGTAGGAAGCATTTTTTCGACCCGAGTTTTGTACCCATATTTTGAACCTTCAGAAACCATCGAAATTACTCCAGACAGATGACCTTCAGCATCTAAATTATACTTTCCTTTATTGACTTGAGAATTGTCTTTGTCTTGATAATTCTTAGTATGCACAATCTCGCCTCCTTCAGGTTTAAAAATAAAAACATCTCTATCGTCGGTAAAATTGGCCTGATAGCCAAAAGGATTATCCTGACTGGTACATTCTAAGAAAATGTTCTTATCCTTATCTGGTATACACAAAATCATGTGATTCCCTTGCATAGAAACAAAGTCAGATTTAATATCTCTTTTGTTTTGGTCTCCATATAGCAATGTATTGTATGACGGTACATCAACTGCAGCAAGCAAAGCCCTAGTGTAATTAGACAAAGCTTTGCAATCTCCATAACCTAATCGATCTACATCATCTGCAAACATTGGTTTCCAACCACCAATCCCTACTTGAATACTTACATACCTCGATTTATTTTGTAGATATTGATATACTTTTTTTGCTTTTTCGATTGGGTCTTTTTCATTGCCTACCCATTTTTTAATTTTTTCTTTGGTTTCAGGAGCTAATTCTAGGGTTCCTGCTAAAATTTTATCAGAATACCATTTCCCAAATTCCTTCCAAGTTTTTGCATTTCCATCAACACCTTCTATATTAAATAATTCTAAGCCCATCATGACATATGGATAAATATTTTCAAAAATTGGGCTTAAAAATTCTTCTTTTTGGGCTGGAATATTGGTTGCTGTATAGGAAAGTTGGGTTGTGTTATCAAGTGTTTTTATGATTTTAAAGTTTGAAAAATTAAATTCT
>JAYVIN010000127.1:0-6871 GCA_043770135.1 Flavobacterium sp.
ATTTATGCAGGAGGTGATTTTACAAGTATCGGAGGACAAACTAGAAATTATTTAGCTGCCTTGAATAATACCAATGGTAATGCTACGACTTGGAATCCAAAAGCTAATAGTTCAGTTAATAAGATAAATCAAAGCAATTTAGATATTGTAGCATCAGGGAATTTCACTTTTATCAATAGCGAACAAAGAAATAATTTAATAGCAGTTTCAAAAGCTACGGGCTTAATTACACCATGGAGTCCTAATCCTAATAGCACCGTAGAAACCATTAAATTAAAAGGAACTACAGCTTATGTTGGTGGCTCATTCAATAGTATTGGTGGTCAACCTAGAAATAGCATTGCTAATATCAATCTTACAACAGGTAATGCAAGTACTTGGAATCCAAACGCTAATGCCAGTGTAAAAACAATAGATTTATTTGGCAGCACCATTTATGCAGGTGGAGATTTTACTACTATTGGGGGGCAAACCCGAAACTATTTAGCTGCTTTAAATAGCACCAATAATACTGCGACAACTTGGAATCCTAATGCAAATTCAAGTATTACAAAGTTAGTTGTTTCAGATAGTATAGCTTATGTAGCGGGTAATTATACTACTATAAGCGGTCAAAATCGTAATCGTCTGTCTTCTTTTAAACTTAAAGACGGTACTATAACAACTTGGAATCCTGATGTATCAGGAATCGTTTATGATTTAAAAGTCACTGGCTCAAACATATATATAGGAGGAAGTTTTAATCAAGTTTTTGGTTCAAATAGAAACAATCTAGCTTCTTTTAATAAAGCAACTGGGAATTTAAGAAATTGGAATCCTGATGTTAATGGAGCGGTAACTGCTATCGAACCTTCAGGAAAATCTATTTATACAGGTGGTAATTTCAACCAAGCGGGTGGACAATCGTGTAATGGTTTCTCGATTATAAATGCTAATACAGGATTCCCTGAATTATACTTCCCTAATGTTACAGGTCAAATAAATACGTTAACAGCAAATAATAGTTTATTATATTTAGGAGGAAGTTTTTCTTCAATAAATGGAGCTGTTTATGGTGGTCTTGCATCAATATCTTATGCTAATGATTATTTTAAGCCAATAGTTGATGATATAATACCTAAAGCTGGAGGATTAGGTGGTTTAGTTACCGTTTCCGTAATTGGAATTGGTTTTGTTGACGGCACTACAGTTACATTCACTAAAGCAGGTGAAGAAGATATCAGTATACCACTTTCCTCAACATTTATTTTTGACGGCAATAGAATTAATGTGGTTTTAGATTTGCAAACTTCTACTGCGACTGGATTATGGAATGTGGTAGTAAATATTCCAAATGAGAATACGTTAACATTAAAAAATGCTTTTGAAATTAAAGAATTTAAACCTATTTCAATCTCCACTAATGTTTTAGGATTTGGTAATATTAGACCTAATACTTGGCAATCTTATAGCGTGGTTGTAACTAATAATTCTGAGTATGATATAAAAGGAGTACCAGTTTATATAGGAGTTAACTCAGATGTTGAGGTTGATTTCTTAACTAACTTTTTTATAACTGATACTTCTGGAAATGTTGTTCAATCTGAAATTTCTTTTGAATCTATAACTATTGATAATTTATTTGAAGATACTCCTAATACAAAAATATATGCGGTTTTAATTGGAAATTTACCTCCATTGCAAAATAGTGTTATTAATTTTAAATTAAAGTCAAACACAACGTTTACCGTTAGAGCATGGAATGATGAACCTGTTTATGTTCCTCAATCTGGTTCAATTGGGACTAATAAGTCTCAATCCGAAATTAGGTCTTTTATTGATTATTCTTTAGAATCAGGATTGTTTGGCTGTGTTGATGGAATAGTTAGTACAGCAATTCAACAAATTCCTGGAGTTGGGTGCACATATAGTTTATTTAGAGGTGTAATGGATCCTGTCATAAAAACAGCTTATACAAATGATGCTAGTAATATATATTCAGATTATTTATTTGGAGTAAACGAAGCTATTCTCGGATGCGTACCACTTAGACAAATTGCAAAGATGGCACCAATTTGGAAATCATGGTTTCGAACTGTCAAGATAGTTGGAGACATTAGGGATAACTCAGAAACTATCTCAGAATGTTATAAATTTTTAAAAAATCCTGAGGTCGATGAATCTCCGGTTGAGATAGTCGCATCCAGAGATCCAAATGACAAACAGGGTCCAATAGGAATTGGAGGTGAAAAATACATAAAAACGGATAAAATTATTCCGTATATTATAAGATGTGAAAATGCAGAAGATGCAACAGCAGCAGCTCAAAGAGTATTGATAACTGATCAATTGGATAAGTCTGTATTTGATTTGGATACATTTCAACTCGGTTTTATAAGTATTCAGGATTCTATTATTTCAGTGCCAAATGGTTTAAAGCATTATGAAACAGACATAGATTTAAGACCAAAAAACAACTTAATTGTTAGAATAAAAGCAGGTTTAGACGAGCAAACAGGAGTGGCTTCATGGGAGTTTACCTCTTTAGACCCAACTACTCTTCAACCTACAGAAGACCCATTAGCAGGATTTTTGCCACCTAATGTAAACAAACCTGAAGGTGAGGGAGCAGTAATGTTTACTATCAGAACGCTTAATTCAGTTTCAAACGATACTCAAATTAAGAATAAAGCGTATATCTACTTTGATACTAATGAACCCATTATCACTAATGAATGGTTGAACACAGCCGATCTTGTAAAACCACAAAGTCAAGTGAATGCTTTATCTAATAATACATCTATAGATTTAACATTGACAGGTAGTGATGTTGGTTCTGGTGTTGCTAATTATACTATATACTATTCTGTTAATGAAAGTCCATTTCAAATATTAACTCAGAATTTTACTGGCACATCCTATACCTTTGATGGCGTACTTGGCAATACTTATTCATTCTTTACTATTGCCACAGATAAAGTAGGAAATGTTGAAGATATGAAAACGGAAGCTGAAGCGAGTACTTTAATTACTTTAGGAATTAAAAAAACAGAATTATTTAGTGGAGTTTCTATTTATCCTAACCCAAATAACGGTAATTTCAATCTTGCCATAAAATCAGAAACTGACGGTAAATTTAATTTATCAATTACAGATATGCTGGGCAAAACGATTTACATTCAAAATCAAGAATTAATTATTGGAAATAACATAACACCAATAAACATTGACCAATCTGGAATTTATTTTGTTACTATTAGTGATAGTAAGGGAAAAACGATTAAGAAAGTTATTGTAAATAAATAAAATTTGTGTGCCAAATAGAGGTCAACAATTTGTTTTTAAAATTTTTAATCTAATATCTACAAATTCCTTTTTCGCGTTGATTATTTTAATCTAGTTTTAAAATTTTGAAGATTATAAATGCAAAGGAATATCCAGAGAAAAATAAATTTTCATTTATCAAAAATAAAAAAGTGACTAGTCCTAAATAATCTGTATCGATTATTTAGGACTAGTCACAATCCCAACTGCTTATATCGGCTATTTAATAGTTTCAAATAAGCAACTTTATACTCCTCACTGACAAAACTTTTTTCTAGCACTTTTTCCATTTCGGGTTTACAGTAACGAAAGAGTTCTAAGGTATTGTCTAATACTTTTTTGCTTAATCCACAACATTCATAATCCACAAGAAAATCAGTGTAATTTAATTTTCTTTTTTTAGCATTTAAGGTCAAAGCCAATTCCTCTTTATCAGCAGGATTTACTAGTGCAGTTGGCACTAAATCATAAGCTGGTGACAAAGACAAACCTGCGCCTTCCCTTTCTAATAAAGAAAAGTTTTTTAAATGCATATCGGCATTTCCAGTAAAAAAACTAAACAATACCTGCTCATAAAAATTACTCACATCTAGCAAAGGATTCGAAGAATACTTCAAGATTACTTTAGCAACTTGCTCATGACTTCCTTTGTATTTGTCTTCGGTTAGTCGTTCGCTTAGTTGGCACATATCTTCCATGAGCAGTTTTCCTTGTCGAGTCCTGTCAACTCGTTTTGTGATGTAACACAAAGTTTCATCTTGTAATTTTACCAAACTATGCGGCACAACGTTTAATCCGCAAACAGTAGCCATGTGCATGGTGGCGCTTTCTAATTCGGGCAATTGTTCATAATGTTCAGATGGCGGTTTTAAGATGTAATTACCATACAATCCAACTATTGTGAGCTTTTTAGTCAAATTCTTTTCTGCTTTTCGGTACAAACTCAACGAAACTTTAGCTTGAACTCCAGTAACCGCCATTTGACTTTGGATGATTTGAGTAGCTAAATTTTGTAAATCTTCTAAATTGTATGCTAATTGGGGTGTTTTTAATTGTCCGAAAAAGCGTTTGTTACAAGCATCATGAAAATCACTTGTACTGCTTTGAAGAGGTTCATAACAATACAAGCATTTTTTGCCGTAGAAAGTGCTTTTTTCTTGCACTATCATCGGGTTGTTATTTTCTAAATATTTTTTTTTATAATTTTTCATGACTCATTTCAACACTTATTGCTCCAATACAATCTTTACAACAACTAAGTAGCAAACCCATTCTGTCTTTATAGTTTATTTTCCAATTTTTTTCGGCGATATCAAGCAACCAACCCTCTGGAATTAATCCGTCAAAAAAAGCAAATAATGTTTTACTATAATAGGGTTTTTCTGTTAATGGCAAAGTGCAACTAACCGCTTGTGCAGTATCGTTTTTAAGGTATTGCAAATCATAAACAAACGAATATCCGTCGTCTGTTTCATTAACTTTACCGCAAAATTGGTTTTTCAGATATACATTTCCACTTCTATTCATGGCTTTTTTTAATTTTATTGCTGTTATTACAGCAATTTATCTCTGTCCATTTCTACAACTCCCAATGTTTCTCCAAATAGCCTTAGCACATCATTTACTTTATCCATTCGTAGCGTATTTTTCCCTTGTTCTAAATCTCTAACAAATCGTAAACCCACGCCTGCTTTTAGAGCAAGTTCGGGCTGTGTGAGTCTGTTTTGTTTGCGTTTTTTTTTGACATGCAAACTTATTGGGTTGCTATTTTTTTTCATTTTTATACCTTTTAAAGTACAAATATACTATTTTTTTGAAATTTCATACCTAATATGGTATATTTTTTTAATTATTCTACTATTTTATACCTTTTATAGCATAAAAATAAAAATTTTTAATAAATTATACCTTTTAAGGTGTAATTTCAGCTATTTTGACTTGATAATAAAAAACAATCAAAAACTCCAAATTGAATTCCTATTTTTGTTTTATGGAAAACCCTTTCACCGACGAATATTTCATGAAGAAAGCCTTGCAAGAAGCAGAAATAGCTTTTGAAAAGGATGAAATTCCTGTTGGCGCTATCATTGTCATTGACAATAAAGTTATTGCCCGAGGCCACAATCTAACTGAAATGTTAGTTGATGTAACTGCACATGCCGAAATGCAAGCGATTACAGCTGCATCCAATTTCTTGGGCGGAAAATATTTAATAGGCTGTACTCTTTATGTTACACTCGAACCATGCCAAATGTGCGCTGGTGCTTTGTATTGGAGTCAGATTTCTAAAATTGTCTTTGGAGCCAGCGACGAACATCGAGGCTTTGAGAAAATGGGCACACAATTGCATCCGAAAACAACTGTTATACGGGGAGTTTTGGCAAATGAAGCTTCGGAATTGATGAAAAAGTTTTTTGCGAAGAAGAGGAAATAAACTACATTTACTTAAATTAAATTATGAAAAACATGGAAGACAAAATTAAATCTTCAATTATTATAGGAGTTGCCATAATAATTACCGCCTGGATTTTAGGTAATTCTTTTCAAAACCGAAACAAAAATTTAGATTCAATATCTGTAATTGGTTTAGGTGCAAAAGATTTTGTTTCTGACGAAATATTATGGTCTGGAAGTTTTACTGTCAACAGCAATGATATAAAAGAAGCTTACAATAAAATTATTTTAGATCAAAAAACAGTATCTGATTTTTTTATTAAGAAAGGTTTCAACCCAAATGAATTTAGTTTTGGCGCTGTAAATTTTCAAAAAAAATTCAGGCAAATAACCATAGAAAATTCTGAAAACCAATATGATAAAAAATACGAGCAAATTTTTGATGGTTATGAAGCTATACAGACAATAACATTTGTAGCAAAGAAAAATCCAGCATTAATTAAACGAATAGAATTTGTTTCAAGCAAAACTTCAGAATTAATTAATTCAGGTATAGAACTTACTTCAAACACTATGCAATATACCTATTCCGATTTACCTAGTTTAAAGCAAAGTTTAATTGAAAAAGCGACAAAAGATGCTAGTGAACGCGCCAATAAAATTGTAAATACTGCTGATGGCGATATTGGAAAATTGAAAACCGCTAGTATGGGTGTTTTTCAAATTACAGGACAAGGCTCAACCGCAGATGACAGCTATGGAGGTATAAATGATATTACAAGTAAGAATAAAACAGCAAGAATTACTGTAAGATTGGAATATGAGTTAGATTAGTAAATGTAGCTTCTAAAAAAGTCATAAAAAAACCGCCAATCTTCCCGATAGTTATCGGGAGAAAGGCGGTTTTTGATTTATTCTATAATAACATTCTTCTTTTTGTCGTAGAAATGGTATTCTAGATACGTGTAAGCGTCACGCGGTATGATTTTTACCCATTTTTTATGTTCAAAAAACCATTTTGAACGTATCGATGGAAAACCTTTTGTAAGGTATGCGGCCACAAATGGATGTACGTTAAGCACAACATCTGCGTTCGTTTTTAATATGCTTTCTAGATCTAAGGCGATTTTGTCAATGATTTGAATTGGCGCTTCAATTTCGCCTTCAATATTGT
>JAYVIN010000128.1:0-6725 GCA_043770135.1 Flavobacterium sp.
AGATGAAGGAATTGGGCCTTATCCAGAACACAATGCAAATGCGAATGATACAGTGCAACACGTCAGGGAACGCATCGATGTATGGGCAAAAGCCAGTAAGGGAGTAGAATATAAAGTGACTATGGGAGGACTTTCGAACTATGGATTGAGAAAAGGTTTCGGAATTCGGCGTGGTTTTGTCGAGATGTATTTGTATCATATTCCTAACGAAAATATTGGTCAATTAGTAGATATAAATGATTATCTATATGTTGACGAATTGAATCCCATAATAGCCAATAACGTCTATAATGGTGATGAAAATGAGGAATACGAGGAAAAATGGGCAACCGAATCACGAGGTTTTCGTTTTGGTAAAACAACGGTTTCGTACCCATATCGCTATTTTACATCGAGCATCCGACTCTTACAAATGCGTTGCAACGATTTATTAGTCAATGATTTTGCCCTCGCACCCGAAATGTTAGCTTGGGTTGGTGTCGAGATGGGGAAAAGTGTAAAAGATGCACCTGATACTTGGTGCTTTTTGCGTGAAAGCTATTTGAAGCTAGACAAAGGTCGACCTGTAAAGAATTTCGAACGCTGGTTGTATCAGCGGGATATGCCTGGATATGAAACCAAACCTGCTGTAAAAATTGAACAAGCGATCCAAATGTGGATGGTGCAACCCGGAAAATATTACGATTATATCGCTAGAGAAGGTAAAAAAATTGGATTTGACGTCGACGATAAATGGAATGGACTCAAAGGCGAGGTGGCGATAAAGGTCTCCTATTTTGATAATTATAGCGGACAATTATGCTTAGTTTACAATAATGGAAAAAAATTAGAAAAGAAAATCGTGAAACTCGATGGTAATGGTAGTTTAAAAACCGCGACTTTTTTAGTTCCCAATCTAAAACCCAATAGGGTAGAGCACCAGTTTGATTTTACTTTAGAAGCGGGAAAAAATACCGAAAAAATTGTAGTTTCATTTGTAAGGGTAATCCAAGTGACAGAAAAATAAAACCTACGGTTAGAAATTTTATTTTTTTCTAACCGTAGGCTTTGTAGATTCTTAAAATTATAATTTAAAAGTGCTACTAATCTTTAGTTTACTATCTTTATAGTCAGCTCATTGTTATCAATTCCTGTAATTGATACAATCAATATTTGGTTACTAAACGTACTGCTGTCCATCGAAGTTTCTTTGGAATTAACATTCTTCTTTTCGATAAGTAGGCGTCCCAAAGTATCATAAATTTTGATGGATTTTATATCAGCTTCTGTTGATTTAATAGTTATACTACCCTTATTTTTGAACACTGAAACCCAATTTTCGTTCAATAATTCTTCCTTTAAACTCAGTGTTTTTTGATATTTCACAATAAATCTAGTTTTGTCAATTCCAGCAGAAGCGGTAAAGTTGTACCCACCAGTTTTTAAATCTGTTTCGACTCCGGTAGTTTTATCCAATAAAACGATGTCCTGTGCAGCAGCGAAAGTGCCTTCGGTATGGTCTAATGCAATAGTATAATTTCCTGTAGTATTGGTTTTAAACGCCAATGGCACGCTATCAGTCACATCCAATGGCGTAGGTCGACTTTGAATAACATAGTCTTCATTGTTAATTGTGCTAGTTAAAGCAAATACACTGTCATTGAAATAGCTACCGTCAAAGGAATCTATTCCTGTATTTGCTGTCGTAGAATAGGCAATTGCCATTTGTGAAAAATCTCCTGAGGCATTGGTAGCATTAAGCCAAAATGCATTTTTGGTTGTAACTATTTGTTGGGTTTTGAAGAGTTGCCCTGTATTATTCAAAACTCGCTGACCATTATTGAATTGTACATTAGTCGCCGCTTGCATTGCTTCTACTAAAAATCCTTGTCCAGTTTGAATTATTCCATTTGGATTGGTTATTTGCGTTTTACTATTAGTTACAAATATACCGTCTGTCCAAGTAGAATAAGCCGTGCCATTTCCGTTGTTTTTTCGATAAAAGTACAATGTACCCGCAATATTAGAGCTATTATCTGCAACAAACTGAGTCATATTGATAGGCGAAGGATAGGGATTTCCTACTAAATTGAAGCGTTTATTTGTGCCGCCATCAATCATTGCGGTTGAATAATTTCCGTTATGTGGAACGCCTATAAAACTTCCTTTCCATACCGTTGGACTAGTCGAATGAGTTGCCGGCAATTGAATTGAATAGCCTTGACCATCCACAAAATTAGTAGATGCAGGATTGTTTATTGTAATATATGCATTAGTGTTGGTGGCATAACTGTAAAATTGATTCGTTGCAGTTTGTGGTGAAAAATCAGTTAATTTCTGATTGCTAACAGGCGATGACCATAAGGTATAATCAACTTTCGTTAATGGTGCGCTATCGCGTTGTACAATTATATTTCCAGAGTTAATCGCATTGGTTGTTTGATGTAAATTAGCATTATTGTTTAGCGTAAAACTACCCGAACTTACAGCTAATGGACCGTTAAGCGTCACATTAATCCCCGAGTTAACACTGACCGTTGCATTATTGGTTATGGTGAGGCTACATGCTGTCATATCTTGAGAAATAGTATAATCAGCGGCAATCAGTGCTGCTTGATTTGAAGGCTCTCCGTTACTCCAAGCTGCACCATTCCATATAGTTCCGTTAATAGTTACGGTTTGATTTTGGGTTTGTATTTGTCCATTGCCCAAATCATATTTCCAAACTACGGTAGAATTTCCAGGAGTTGTGATTGGAAACACAGTTTCGGTATAGCCAATTATGCCGCTAACTCCAGCGCAATTATTTGCAGCAGTCGGGACGCTCAAACTGGCTACGGAACAACTGCTCGTAATTGTTGGAAGTGTTGCTAAAGTGGGTGAAAAACAAGTTAGGGTAGGTTCGTTGTATCTGAAAACTAAAATTTTCCCCATATCGACAACGGGTTGAGTTGTAGTACCTGAAATAACCACCGAAGTATTTCCGCCAGAGTCTGTAATGAGATAAAATGTTTTTCCATCGGGATCAATAGCAATATCACGATACCGGTTTAAGGTTTCGAAAAGTTCTTCGAAATCTCCTTGGGCTTTAGTGCCATCAGGACTCAGTTTTTGGCGGTACACCCTACCGTTTTTTAGGGTTGTTGTCAAAATGGAATTGTTCCAGCCTGGGATTTCGGCCGTAAAGCCTTCGTAAATTTTTATATTCGATGGAGCGACGGTAGGCCAAGTATATACTCCATTATTGGAGTTGAAACCAGCATCTATAGTACTGCCCAAAGTGCTTATAGGGTCTGTATTGGTGCCTGTCCAACTACTTTCTAACTGCCCATATTGATTCGTAAGATTGTCGATGTTGTTGTTATTATTTGTTATGGTAGAGCAATCGATATTATTGGCAATACTGTAATTAAGCACGCTCAAATATTTGTAGTTTTTATTGTCTTTAAATCCAGAAACATTGGGCCAACCGTAGTTTTTTCCAGCTTCTAAGAGATTGAGTTCATCATCGACTCTTGCACCGTGCTCGCTGGAGTATAATTTACCGTTTTTTCCGAAGGTAAGTCCAGAAGGGTTGCGATGACCAAAGGTGAAAATATGGCTTTTTATCCCGTTGATAACTGGGTTGTCATTGGGAATAGAACCATCAAGATTAATGCGAAGTGATTTCCCTTGATAATTGCTGTAATCTGGAGGTGAGGCATTCAGCATTGACAAGGTTGGAATTTCTTGAGAACGCACCAAACTGCACCTGTTGGTGGTAATGCCCTGATTCGCCCCGTGGTCTCCAACTGTGAAATACAATTTATCATCTGGACCATAAATCAATTTGGCGGAATTGTGATCGTTATTGGCAGTAAGCCCCTCAAGCACGGTAAATGGATTTGATAATTGTCCGTCATTAGAATTTACAGTGTAATTATATCGAACGATTTTCATTCGACGTTTATTATCTGCTGCTAAATAAGTATAGGCAAGAAAGACTTGATTTATTTCGCCTGCGCCAATGCCAAGTTTGGGATGCAAGGTCAATCCCATTAACCCATCTTGTGCAGCCGATTGATAAACTAAAGCGCTCAAATCTAGTAATTCATCTACTGCTCCAGTGGTTTTATTTACCCGATTTACTTTTTTACCCACTCTTTCTATGATCCATAAATAATCATCTGGTCCGTACAATATGGAGTAAGGATAATTAAAAGTAGGCGTCATGGTCGTTCTCGTAAAAGTAGGCGCAACAGCGCTACTGCCGTTTCCTTGAATTGTAAAAGTATAGGTGCTATCGTCTAAATTATTGCTGCCAATGGTAATCGTAGCTGTTTTTAACCCCGTTGAAGTTGGATTAAAGCTAACCTCGATATACACATAAGTGTTAGGAGCTAATGTTAAGGGAGTAGTATCAAGACCAACTCCAACATTTATTTTAAATTGATTGGCATTAGTCCCTCCAAGAACAATTCTCGTATTTATTGCTGAGTTGAATGTTAAATCAGAAGAGCCGATATTGCTGACAATAAAAGTTTTTACTAATTTGTTGCCACTAGGAATTGTGCCAAATTCAGTAAAATCAGCTATCGATGGGCTGGTGTCGTTATTAGCAATGCTAATACTGTTGCCTTTTACATTCAGAACTTGAGAAAAGGTGGTGATTGTTAGGAAAAGAAATAAAAAATGAAATGCGAAAACGATGCGTTTTTTACGAAAGACTGAATTTAAAACCATTGACTACCTGTTTTATTTGATTGTATATTAATCTTTTATATTAATCTGGAAAGTTTATTTCTGAAAAATCCAATAAGTCGTATTCAGAATAAACCAGTTTACAAAAATAATTTGATTATTTCTTTTAAGGGATCAATAATTGTTCAAAAGAGGTATTACTATACTTCATATCAAGAGAGTTAGTTTGAAAATATTCTTTATAGATTATTCTAAAAGAATCAAATAAACTAATATTAATTCTAATTTAAAAAGATCTATTTATTTTAAAACTTTGCAATTGTTAATTCGATAAACAACATTTTGAGTACTCTTAAAGCTTCAGGAGTATATTGCTCTTAAATACTGTCTACTGTTACCAGCTATCTTGTTAGAACTAAAAACAGACTATTTTGGACTATTATTTAGACCTTTAATTTTGATATTAAAGTTAATTTTGACAATTGAATCAATTGTACAAGATTTGTCAAGCGACATTCTTACAACGATGCAACGAATTTGATATTTATTAATACTAAAATTAAACACATTATGAAAAAAAACTTTACCCTTTTGTCAACAGTTATGCTGTTAGTCGCTTCGTTTCAAACAGAAGCGCAAAACACACTCTATCCTGGTGTTACTGCCGTCGATAGAACGTACATGGCGCGCAAAGTAACTACACCTCCCACCATTGATGGCGTTGCATCTGATGTTGCATGGTCGAATACTTCTTGGAGGCAAGCGGCTTCAACTACTGTTTTAGACGCAACTAGCTGGGCCACGGGTACACCAGTAGCTCCAGAAGGTGCTTTTGCTGGAGCAACGGATATCGATGTTCAATTTAAAATTGTTTGGGATGATGGGTATTATTATATGCTACTACGATACAAAGATGACAATGTAATTTATAGCGATGTTCACAACGGCTATGCAACAGGGTTTGTACCGGCTTATGCAACTGCTGTTACAAACACATCGCCTGCTGTTGGAGCAGGGACTGGTGCTGCTTATCAGGCTTTTAGAATGGATCAAATGGCTATTTGGATTACTCCACATACCCCAGGTTTAGAGGCAGGAACACAAGCGTATAGTAGGCCAAACAATGGGTTGCTACATAATTTCTTTCCGGGACAAATCAATAAATCAGTAGAAGCTGCATCTGTATTATGGGCACCAAAACATAATGCTGGTACAAGTGGAACTACAACCCCTCAAACGCATGTTGCAACTGTAAAGGGAACATTCAACTCAGGAGATGGCTACTATTATATTGAATTTAGAGATGACGCTTGGGCGACTTTGTTTAGTACTGTACGAACCAAACTTGTTGATCAAAAATTGTATGACGCTACAATTTTGCCTGCTGTAGGCGATAAGTTCTTGCTGCAAGGTGAAGTAAATGATGCGGATGGTATTACAAATCGTAGAGATTATGTAAATTATTTTACGCATTTTGACTCAACACTCAATGCAACAAATAATTTGAAAGAAGCACTTGTGGTTACTTTGGCAGATGCAAATGGGACAGTCTTGAGTGTTAAATCGCAAACTGCTCCAAGCGGACTGAAATTTTATGTAGACGGTTCAAGCATCCTTCGATTTAACGAAAATGTTAATATTGAAATATTCAATACTGTTGGACAAAAAGTGATTCAGTCTAAAAATGCATCTGAAATCAATATTTCTTCTCTTGCAAAAGGAGTATATATTATAAAAGATAAGGAAGGAAAATCAGGAAAATTGATTAAAGAATAAGATTTTAGTGATTTTATTTTTTTTAGAATTCTAATATAAAAGCAGTAATAAAAAGATGTATTCAACCTTGATTATCTTTTTGTTACTGTTTTTTTTGGTCTCAAATAGAGTTTAAAACTATGCACTTTCAGTGCATCTCGCTTAAGCTTTTAATTTTTTTTTTGCCACAGATTCACAGATTAGAAATGATACCAATTGTAATTTTAAAATGGTCTAATCCTTTTTAAAATTTTACAATGGTTAATGCCGATAGACAATATATTGAGTACAATTTATTGGACTCTTATATA
>JAYVIN010000129.1:0-6696 GCA_043770135.1 Flavobacterium sp.
ACCTGCTGTTGCTAATGCTACATTTACTGTAACCTATCCTTCAGGATTTATTGCTAATACAACTACATCTATAAGATCAATTACTATTCAATCTAAAAACGGATTTGGATTTAACGTTACTAGTAGAACTCTTAAATTGACTAACCTTCTTGCAGTTTGTCCTACTGCTCCTAAAGTTGCTGCTTCATCTGCTTCAGTTGCTAACGGATTCAAGGTTATCGCTTATCCAAACCCATCTTCATCTGAGTTCACTATTGAAACTTCTGCTAAAGGAGCTATCAATGTAAATGTGTATGATATGCAAGGACGTTTGGTTGAAAGCACTACTTCAACTCAAGTTGGTTCAAGATTGGCTAAAGGTGTTTACAATGTAATTGTAAACCAAGGTGCTAACACTAAATCAGTTCGTGTGATTAAAAACTAATAATTTAGTTTTAAATTATTTGATTATAAAGGCTGTCCGAAAGGACAGCCTTTTTTTTTGGTTCAACTCATAAATGGGTTGACCGCAAATTCGCAGATTGTATCAAATCAATTTTGATACGATTTGCGAATTTCTGGTTTTTTGGGGTATATTTCAAAAGCATTTATTTGAATCGCGTGTAGTTTATGGCAAAATCGCACGTAAAACAGTTCAAAACTTAAGGCTATTCGTCAGTCCGTAGGAGTCGCAACGCACGAGAGTAGGGACGCTTTACAGCGTTATAAACGGGGTCGTGAAATTTGGATTAAAATATAATAATGTTTGGTATTAATTCACAATTCAGGTTTAAATTTATACTTTAGCTTTTTTAGAAACCACCAATGCAAACTATTTCCGAAGCCGCAGTTTACACCTTACGATTTATCAATCAGACGCATCGTTCTATTTTTCTAACTGGAAAAGCAGGAACAGGAAAAACCACGCTTTTGCGAGAAATTATTCAAACCACGCACAAGAATACCGTTGTTGTCGCTCCCACAGGAATTGCAGCCTTAAATGCTGGTGGCGTTACGATTCATTCGATGTTTCAGTTGCCCTTTGGCGGATTTATCCCCGATAATTCATCGCCTCATTTTTCGGAAAATACGAAGTTTGAAACCAAAGCCACTTTGCGACGCCATTTTAGAATGAGTGGCTTGAAGAAAGCCGTTATTCAAAACATGGAATTGCTTATTATAGACGAAGTGAGTATGCTTCGCGCGGATTTGTTAGACGCCATGGATTTTATGATGCAATCGGTACGTAAAAAAAATAGCCCTTTTGGTGGCGTTCAAGTTTTGTTTATAGGCGATTTGTTGCAATTGCCGCCTGTAATTCGGGACGAGGAATGGCGTACTTTGCGAACGTATTACAAAGGAAAATTCTTTTTTCATTCGCATGTGGTACAGCAAAATCCGCCTTTGTATATTGAGTTATCCAAGATTTTTCGTCAAACCGATGATGCTTTTATTTCGATTTTGAATAATTTACGAAACAATCAAATTTCGGTCGCGGACATCCAAGCTTTGAATCAATACGTAAAACCCGATTTCGATTTGAAAGCCAACAAAGGCTATATTACGTTAACTACGCACAATGCTAAAGCTGATGCTATGAATGCGCAAGCCTTGGAAGATTTGGAAGGACAACTGGTAACCTACAAACCCGAAATTGTGGATGACTTTCCAGATAAAATTTATCCAGTTGAGGAAAACCTAAAACTGAAAGTAGGAGCACAAGTCATGTTTGTAAAAAACGATTTGTCTTTTGACAAAAAGTATTTCAACGGCAAAATGGGATTTATCCAATCGCTATCGGCTAAAGAAATCTTGGTTCATTTTCCAGAGGAAAACAAAACCATAGAAGTCGAAAAATACGAATGGCAAAACATTCGCTATAAAGTGGATGATTTAACCAAGGAAATAGAGGAAGAGGTTTTAGGTACATTTGTGCACTATCCCATAAAACTGGCCTGGGCCATTACGGTTCACAAAAGCCAAGGACTTACTTTCGACAAAGCCGCGCTCGATGTATCGCAAGTTTTCATGCCCGGACAAGCTTATGTTGCTTTATCGCGATTGCGCTCGTTAAACGGACTTATTTTGCTTTCTCCGCTACAAATGAACGGTATTTCTAGCGATCAGGCCGTGATGGATTATGCGCTCAACAAAGCATCTGATGAGGTTTTAGAACATTCTTTGCAAATTGAAACCAGAAATTTTATCCATAGTTTTCTAAACACTAGTTTTGATTGGAGCGATTTAGCTCAAGAATGGCGCAATCATAAATTTAGTTATAACGAAAATAGCGAAGGATCGACCAAATCGAAACATGCTATTTGGGCAAGCAAGCAAACCGAAGCCATCGAATCACTTTTGGATGCATCCAAAAAATTTATATTACAACTCAACAAAATTTTTAGTCAAGACACCCTTGATTTGAATCATGTTTCTGATAGAATACAAGCGGCATATAATTATTTTATTGTCCCAATGGACAACTTGGTTTTCGAAATCCTGTGGAAAATTGAAGAAGTAAAACGCATCAAAAAAGCCAAAGCGTTCTTCGATGAATTATCTGTTTTAGAAGAAATTCAAATCAAGGCAGTTTTGCAATTGATGAAAGCCAAATTACTCATAGAAACGGTTGCAAATGGGGAGACTATCTCTAAAGAAAAACTGGCATCGGAAGAGATAAAGCATTACAAAAAGAATAAGTTAAAAATCATTCAAGAAGAATTTAAGAATGTAAACGTGACATTAATCGAAGACGAAATCGATTTGGAACGTTATACTTCTAAGAAGAAAACCACTAAAGAAACCAAGAAATCGACCGTTCAGGAAACCTACGAACTCTGGCTCGAAAAAAACACGATTCAAGAAATAGCCGCTATTAGAAAATTTACTCCCGAAACCATTTTGGGTCATTTGACTAAATTAATTATCGCAGAAACAATTCGCATTGAAGATGTATTACCCGAAGATAAAATTCTGGAATTGAAAGAAGCCTTCAAAGGCTACACTGAAGAATCGGTTTCGCCTCTCAAAGAAAAATATGGAGACAAATTTACTTGGGAAGAGTTGAGAATGTTCAAGGCGAGTTTGAATCGTAATTAATCTATTTCTATAATCAAAACCTCACTTTTTTTGGTAATGCACTGAAAAATAGTTGGTGAGTTTAAAATCTCACTCTAAAAATTTCTTCGTCACGCTCCTGCTAGCTATCAAGGAAGCAACAAAACCAAGAGAAATAATGGTTGACAAAACTATCAGCACATTTTCCAGATTAAAAACAACAGGATAGGCCAGCGTTGAAGTAATCATAAAGAGTTCAAATTGTTGTTGTAATAACACCATAATAATTCCTAAAAATAATCCGATTATTACTCCTATAACACTCAACAAAGTACCTTGTAATAGAAATATTTTGCGCAAAACTTTGATTTCTGTCCCTAGATTAAAAAGTGTTTTTAGATTTTCTTTTTTGTCCAAAATCATCATTATTAGTGCTCCAAACCAATTAAATAAAGCAAGAACGTTTACTAAAGTAAAAATCAAATAAACCGCAAGATTCTCTGTATTCAACATTTTATACAAAGATTCATTGAGTTGTGCTCTTGTTTTAACTGTAATTTTATTGTTGAAAATAGTTTGAAGTTTATTGATAATAGCGTTTTCATCGGCATTTTTATTTATTTTTAACTCAATCCCAGAAACTTGATTGGGTTTGTATTCTAATAATTCTTGAGCCAAACCTAAATCGACAAAAACATATTTAGAATCTAAATCTTCGCTAATGGCATAAATCCCCACAGGAATTAGAACCGCTTGGTTAAAAGCGTCTTCGGGATTTTCGATAGTTCCTTTTCCAGGCTTTGGAGCCAAAACTTCTAAAGTAGCGTTAAAATCCAATAACCCCAACGAAAATTTATTGGCAATTCCATAACCCACAACCGCTTGATAAGTATTCGGTTTTAGCCATTCTCCATCATAAAGCTTTTTATTAATTGATGTTAAATTGTTATAAATCGAATCTACTCCTTTTATGTAAGTAACTTCTTGTTTTCCATTATAGGTAAATAAGACTCGTTCTTCTAGAATTTTACTATAACTATAAACACCATCAATCGCTTTAATTTTGTTTTCTTGTTGAGATGAAATGTAAAATGATTTTCCAAAAGTGCTGCTTACCTTTAAATCCGGATCAATCTCATTAGAAAACGAAAGGCTAAAAACTTTCAATCCAGTAAAACCAGATAAAACGATAAACAATGACATTGTGCCAACAATGATTCCCATTGTAGCAATACGATTTATTATATTGATAGCATTGTTTTTACTTCGACTAAAAATATAACGTTTGGCTATGTAAAGAGGGAAACTCAAATTTTATTGAAATCTACGTTTTTCTAAAAGCTCACGATTTTCTATAGGATTGTCTTTGTTAGACAAGGCATTGTCAATTTTTTCGATATAGTCTAAGGAATCATCAATAAAGAAAACCAAGTTGGGGACTTTTCGCAATTGCAAACGAACTCTTTGCGACAAATCGTGTTTGATTAACTTAGAATTTGTTTTTATGGCAACTAAAGTTTCCTTGGCTTTTTCTTGAGGAAAAATGCTTAAATGTATTGTTGCCACAGACAAGTCACTAGTTACGGATACTTTTGAAACCGAAATCATTAAATTTGTGATTCCGTTTTTTCGTACTTCACCTTGCAGAATATCAACCAAATCTTTCTGAATCACGCTGCCTATTTTTTTTTGTCTATTTGTTTCCATATCGCAAAAATACAATTTTTTTAAAGCCAAATTGGAGCAAAGCCACAAAGTTTAAGTTTAATAGAACTTTTAAATCCAAGAATTTTATTTCATACATTTACAGTGAAAGCTTTGATTCTTAACGATTTTATAGCAAAACTATTTACAAATGAAAAAAATGGAACACATAGGAATAGCAGTAAAAAATTTAAATGAAGCTAATTTGCTTTATGAAAAACTCCTTGGAATACCGTCATATAAAGAAGAACAAGTTATGAGTGAAGGAGTAAAAACAGCTTTTTTTAACTTGGGAAATGCCAAAATAGAACTCTTACAAGCCATCACACCAGAAAGCCCAATTGCTAAGTTTATAAGTGAAAAAGGGGAAGGAATTCACCACATTGCTTTTGAGGTAGAAGACATAAATCTTGAAATAACTCGTTTAAAAAAAGAAGGATTTATAATCATAAATGATATTCCACGAAAAGGAGCTGATAATAAATGGGTTGTTTTTTTACATCCAAAAAGTACAAACGAAGTTTTAATAGAACTTTGTCAGGAAATCATGTAAATAGTAAAACATCAACTCCATTAATAATATTCTAAAAATCAAATGATTTAATATTCGATATGTCTTTTGAACTACAGCTTAAAAAATCAAATTGAAAAATAGTTGCATCAAATTAAAAATAATAGTAATTTCGCAACCTCATAATAGGTCCTATAGCTCATTCGGTTAGAGCAACTGACTCATAATCAGTAGGTGCTTGGTTCGATTCCAAGTGGGACCACATTAAAGCCCTGCAAGAATGTTTTTTTTGCAGGATTTTTTTTATATATTACACAAAATATGCTTTTAATCGTTAAAAACTAGCTTTTAATCGTTAAAATAATTGATTTGTATTGAATAAACACGTAGCTTTACGCTTTATTTTTTATGTCTTTTTTAAGGTTTAAACTAATAGTAACATTGTTTTTTATAAAAAAATGAGAACTAGTACCAAAACGTTTTTTGTAATAACGATATTCTTACTAGGCTTAGTAACAGTATTGGCCGCGCCAGACCCACCACCACCAAACGGCAGAAATCAAGGGCCACCACCTCCACCAGGATTACCTATTGATGAATACAGCATGATTTTTCTAGTTTTATCTCTATTTTTTGGAATGTATGTAGTATATTTTCACATGCAAAAAAACAAAAATTCAGTCACAAAATAGGTGTTTTTTTGTGGTATTATTTGTTAGCAAACAATTTTGATACATATTTTCCAATTACGTCAAACTCAAGATTTACTTTTGTATTTACTTCAAAAATTTTAAAATTGGTATGATCATAAGTATAAGGTATAATAGCTACACTAAATTCATTTTTTTTAGAATTCACTACCGTCAAGCTAACTCCGTTTACTGTAATTGAACCTTTTTCGATAGTAATATTTTGTAATGATTCGTCGTATTCGAAGGTGTATAGCCAACTTCCATTTGTTTCTTGAACAGTAACACAACTTCCAATTTGGTCAACATGACCCTGAACAATGTGACCATCTAATCTATCCCCCAATTTCATGGCCCTTTCAAGATTAATTAAATCCCCTTTTTTCCAATTGGAGATACATGTTTTATTTATCGTTTCGCCAATAGCCGTTACCGTATAATTATCGTTTTCAATATTTACAACTGTCAAACAAATGCCGTTATGAGCCACGCTCTGGTCTATTTTTAGCTCTTTAGTAATAGTAGAACTTATGGTAATATGTAAATTATCTTGTTCTTTTTCTATTTCTTTTATCACGCCTAGCGTTTCTATGATTCCTGTAAACATTTCTTGTTTTATTTTACTAAATTTGCAATTCAAAATTAGCAATAAATAACGGGATGTCATGATAAAAAAAGCAGAAAATATAATCGTCGGAATTTCAATTGGAGATTTAAACGGTATTGGAAGCGAAGTTATTCTAAAAACATTTGAAG
>JAYVIN010000130.1:0-19862 GCA_043770135.1 Flavobacterium sp.
CAGCAGTAAATGATGCACCAGTAGCCAAAGCCAATACATATAGTGTAAATGAAGATAATTCTATCACCACAGCCAATATCATTACTGATAATGATTTGACAGCAGGCGTAGATAGCGATATCGATTCAGCATCATTAACAGTACAAAGTTATACCATATCAGGAATCTCAGGCACACAAGCTGTAGGTTCAGCGGTAACGATTCCAACTGTTGGAACGGTTACCATATTAGCCAACGGAAGTTTATCTTTTGTACCTGTTTCAAATTACAACGGATCAGTAAATATATCATACAGCATCAGTGATGGTAATGGCGGAACAAGTTCAGCGATTGTGAGCATCAATGTAACGCCAGTCAACGATGCGCCAATTGCTGAAGATGATATTGTATTTGTAGTAGAAGATGGTACAATAGTATTGTTGCCAAAAAGTTTAGATACAGATGTTGATGGAGATATCTTAACGATTATCTCAATCGGTGGAACGACACTTACACCAGGTGTTGCACAAACAATTCCAGTAACCAACGGAACAGTTACTATCAGTGCAGGTGGAGTGATTGAATTTACCCCAGATTTTAATTTCAATTCAGCTACAGTAATCAGTATTCCTTATGTAATAAGCGATGGAACAACGACTGCTACCGCGAATCAATTAATCACGGTAACCCCAGTAAATGATGCGCCAAAGGCTAATGATGACTCAGGAGAAACTTTAAGCGAAACTCCAATAACAATTGCGGTTGTCAATAATCCAATAGTTAGCGGACGAGACACCGATCTTGAAGGCAATAGCACGATAGCTTTGGATTCAATCGATCTTAATCCAAGTGTTTCAGGGCAACAAAAAACATTGGTTGTTCTGGGTGAAGGTACTTATACAGCTAACGATAATGGTACAATTACTTTTGTTCCATTGCCATCAGCTTCTGGATTTACAAGTGTAATAACTTATACGATTTCAGATAGTTCAGGTGCAATATCTAATCCAGCATTTATTTCAATTGTTGTTAGAGCATGCATAGACAATCCGATTTTAGATTGTGATGCCGACGGATTGACAAATGGCCAAGAATCTATCAATGGTACTGACCCTACAAATCCTGATACAGACGGAGATGGAGTAAAAGATGGTAAAGAAGTTTTAGACGGGACATTGCCATTAAACCAATGTAGTTTCTTGTTAGCAAGTGCTACTATTGCTCCTAGTTCAACATGGAATTCAGCGGATTGTGATGGCGATGGAGTAATCAACAGTAAAGAGTTGACAGACGATACAAATCCATTAGAGTCCTGTAGTTTCGTATTAGCAAGTGCAACATTACCAAAAAGTGTATTGTGGAAAAATGCAGATTGCGATGGTGATGGTGTTATAAACCAAACCGAACTTACAGATGGAACTAACCCACTTGAGGGTTGCGAATCTATTGAAGCACATGTTACTGTGCAACAATCATCGATATTCTTGAATGGGGATTGCGATAAGGATCTTTTAACAAATGGTCAGGAAATTGGTCCAGACCCAACTAATCCATTAAACAGTAATGGTCAAAATGGTTCTTTGTTTCCTAATGGCTCTCCAAATCTACCAGATTATTTAGAAGCAAACAATCATGATTTATCTAATAATGAAGATGATGTTGAAATCTTTAACGGAGTATCGCCAGACAGCACAGATCCATTCAACTCTGTATTTACAATTAGAAATATTGAATTGTTTCCAAACAACACTGTTGAAGTTTATAACAGATGGGGAGTTTTAGTATACGAAACTAAAGGTTACGGACAAAATGGTAAGTATTTTATTGGAGAGTCAGAGGGTAGAACGACTATTTCGAAAGCAGAACAATTACCTGAAGGAACGTATTATTATGTCCTTAGATATACTAAGCCTAGTGGAGAAACTAAACAAAGAAATGGGTATTTATACATTAATCGATAAATCTAATACATGGGTGTTTTCAACGCACTCTTTTTATAAACAAAACTTATGAAAACAAAATTAACAGTATTGGTTCTAACACTCGTATCTTGGTTTGGTTACGCCCAACAGGATGCTCAGTATACGCAATATATGTACAACACGATTGTTGTCAATCCTGCGTATGCGGGTTCTAGAGATGTAATGAGTATTTTTGGGTTACACCGAACCCAATGGGTGGGACTTGATGGAGCGCCCGTTACAAATTCAGTTTCCATTAACACGCCAATTAATAACAGTAATGTAGGCTTGGGTGTATCTATAGTAAACGATAAAATTGGACCATCAGACGAGAATAACATTTCAGTAGATCTTTCTTATTTTATTCCAACATCCGAAAGATACAGATTGTCATTTGGATTAAAAGCAACTGTGAACCTGTTGAATGTAGATTTCACTAAATTGAGTATTTACAATCCAGCAGATGAAAGATTTGCCGATAATATTGACAATAAATTATCCCCAAATATAGGTGCTGGACTTTATTTACATTCGGACAATACTTATTTTGGATTGTCTATACCTTATTTTTTAGAAACCAATCATTTTGATAAAAAAGCCGATGATAATGCTTCCACTTTTATAGCCAAAGAACGATTGCATTACTATTTCATAGCAGGTCATGTGTTTGATTTGAGCGCTAATGTACAGTTTAAACCTTCGGTATTGACTAAAGTGGTTAATGGTTCTCCTTTACAACTAGACCTATCAGGAAATTTTTTAATTAACGAAAAATTCACTGCTGGTTTGGCTTATAGATGGGATGCGGCGGTAAGCGCATTAACGGGTTTTCAAATCAATGATTCATGGTTAATTGGCTATGCTTATGATTTTGATACTACAAAACTAGCCAAATTCAATTCAGGCTCACATGAGGTGTTTTTACGCTATGAATTGTTCAAGAAAAATAATAGACTAATATCTCCAAGATTCTTCTAACACTATCATTATGAAAATTAAAAAAAATATTTTTTGCCTATTAATTATTGTCGTTTCTTTTCAAGGATTCTCGCAAAAGGCTAAAGTGGCTAATGCCAACAAAAAATACGAACGTTTTTCCTATATTGATGCTATAGCTACTTACGAACGAGTAGCTGACAAAGGATATAAAGACGAAAAGATGTTTCAAAAATTAGGAAACGCTTACTATTTTAATGCTGAATTAGAAAAAGCAGCAAAATGGTATGAAGAACTCTTTGCAATGAATCAAGACCAAGAACCAGAATATTTTTACAGATATTCTCAAGCCCTAAAGTCTATAGGTCAATACAAACAAGCTGACGCAATGTTAGAGCAATTTAATAAAAAATCAGGAAATGATTCAAGGGCTAAATTATTTGAAACTAATAAAAATTACCTAGAAGTGATCAAAGCGAATTCAGGTCGTTTTAATATTGAAGATGCAGGAATCAATTCGGAATATTCAGATTTCGGAAGTACTATATTTGACAACAAACTTATTTTTGCTTCTTCACGATTTGTAGGTGTTGCCAAACGAGTTTTTGAATGGACAAATCAAGCTTTTACTAATTTGTATGCTTCTGAATTTTCATCAAAAGGGAATCTAGGACTGGCAAATCGCTTTGATAAATCTATTAATTCAAAATTTCATGAATCTACTCCAGTTTTTACAAAAGACGGTAAGACCATGTACTTTACCAGAAACAATTATTTAGATGGGAAAGAGGGTAGAGACAGTAATAAAATCACTTTACTAAAAGTATATAAAGCCACATTAGTAGATGAAAGTTGGGAAAATATTATCGAATTGCCGTTTAATAGCAATCAATTCAGTGTTGCGCATCCTATGCTAAGTCCTGACGATAAAACGCTTTATTTTGCATCCAATATGCCTGGAACACTTGGACAATCGGATTTGTTTAAAGTGTCTATAAACGAAGACGGTTCTTTTACCTCTCCAGTAAATTTGGGAACTGAAATCAATACAGAAGGAAGAGAAACATTTCCTTTTATTAGTGAGGAAAATGAATTGTACTTTGCAAGCGACGGTCGTCCAGGTTTAGGAGGATTAGATGTATTTGTATCAAAAATAAATAAAGACAACACTTTTACGGAAGTTTTAAATGTTGGTGCTCCTGTAAATGGTTCTCAAGACGATTTTGCCTTTTTGATTGACAGCAAAAGCCGTAACGGTTTTTTTACCTCAAACAGAGATGGAGGAAAAGGTTATGATGATATTTATAAGTTTACTGAAACACGTAAATTAACTTGCGAACAAATTTTGGCCGGAACAATCACGGACAAAGAGACAAGTTTGACACTTTCGGATGTTAAAGTAAGCTTGTTTGATGGGAAATTTATTTACTTGAAAGAGAGCATAGCTGATGAGAATGGAAACTATAGTTTTGAAGTGGAATGCGGAAAAACATATTATGTAAGAGCCGAAAAATTAGATTATGAAACTAAAGAAAGTAATGTTACGATTGCCAAAATAAACGGCAAAACTAACTTGAATTTAGCTCTTGAGAAACGAATCAAACCAGTAGATTTAGGAACTGATTTGGCTAAGACTATAAACATACCAATGATTTATTTTGATTTAGACAAATCATTTATTCGGAAAGATGCTGCTTTTGAATTGGAAAAAATCCTGGATATCATGAAACAATTTCCTGCTATGAAAGTAGATGTGCGCTCCCACACGGATAGCCGTCAGACTTCAGAGTATAACAGCGCATTATCCAATCGAAGAGCCAAAGCTACTAAGGATTGGTTGATAAAAAATGGTATTGAGGTAAGTAGATTAACATCCAAAGGATACGGAGAATCTCAATTAGTTAATCAATGTTCGGATGGTGTAAAGTGTTCAGAAGAGGAACATCAAGCCAACAGACGTAGTGAATTTATCGTTGTTTCGATGTAAATTAAAAAAAAATAATTTTTCAAAAAAGTCTCTCCTAACAAGAGAGACTTTTTTTTGATTTCATTTAAAAATGCAAAAAAAACTAATTGTTAAAAAATATTTTTTTATAATGGTTTTAGTAGAGACTATTTTTCTTAAATTTATATTTCATTAAAATTAAGAATTATGACAGTGAATCAAATATTAAGCAAAAAAGGCAAAGAAGTGTTTTCGGTATTGCCAACAATTACAGTGTATGAAGCATTAGGAGTAATGAGCGAAAAAAACATTGGAGCCATTTTAATAATAGAAAACACTTTATTAAAAGGGATTTTATCCGAAAGAGATTACGCACGAAAAATTGCTTTGAAAGCAAAGTCTTCTAAAAAAACACTTGTCCATGAAATCATGGAAGAAAATGTAATAACTGTAAAGCCAAGTGATAATCTGGATTATTGTATGGAATTAATGAATACCAAAAGAGTAAGACATTTACCAGTTTCTGAAAATGATATTATTATAGGGATTATCTCTATTAGTGATGTTGTTAAGGCTATAATCGAAATGCAGAAAGATACCATAAAACACCTCGATTCTTATATTTCACAGTAAGAAATTCTATTTTATATTAATTAATGGCTGCCCGAATAGGCAGCCATTTTTTTTAAAAGCTATATAAAACAATGCATATAATACCATTCACATTTATAAAATAGTCTTAATAATAGTGGTATAACAGTAGTAGTTTATAATGCTTATTAAAATGGGTTTAAATCTATTTTTATAGTAATGGTTTATAAAAAAAAATCATGACATAGCATAAAATTGGAATGAAGATAACTTAATTTAGATTTTGTTAAATTCTATTTAAGAATTGTTATATTTGGGGCTCAAAATTTATTGATGATAGCACATTTACAAGGAAAACTAGTTGAAAAATCGCCTACCCATGTAGTCATTGAATGTGGTGGTGTAGGATATCACGTAAATATTTCATTGCACACCTATTCTTTACTTCCAGCCAACGACTTTTTGAAATTACATACCTATCTTCAAATTAAGGAAGATGCTCATACCTTATTTGGATTTGTAGAAAAATCAGAAAGAGAAATCTTCATCCATTTATTGTCAGTATCGGGTATTGGTTCCAGCATTGCCAGAACGATGCTTTCTTCATTAGATCCAAAACAAATTACCAATGCAATTGCCTCTGGCGATTTAGGCACAATTCAATCTATCAAAGGAATTGGGAGTAAAACGGCGCAAAGAGTCATCCTTGATTTGAAAGAAAAAATGTTAAAACTGTATGATATAGATGAAGTTTCGTTAGTACAAAACAATACAACTCGAGATGAGGCGTTATCTGCTTTGGAGGTGTTGGGTTTTGTTCGAAAAACCTCAGAAAAGATAGTTGAAAAGATTATTAACGAAGACCCTGAAAGTTCTTTAGAGTCGATTATTAAGAAAGCTTTAAAAATTTTATAAAAATTGAAAACACATTACTCAAAAAAGACCCTGTTTGGTTACAAAATTTGTCAATTTTTGATAATTTTATTTTTTGGATTTGTATCACAAGCCCAAGTAAATGAAGTAGAAGAAGATACCACTACAACAGGATTTTCAACTGGTAAAATCCAAATTAAAGATCCTAAAGATATTCTTTCGCAATATTCGTATGATCCCGTAACGGATCGATATGTTTATACCAAAACCTTAGATGGTTTCAATATTAATTATCCCACTATTTTAACACCAAAAGAATACGAAGCATTAGTTTTGAAAAATTCTATGCGTAATTATTTCAAAAAGAAATTAGATGCTATAGAAGGTAAAAAAGAAGGTAGCGAGGAAGACAAAAAAGATTTATTGCCTAGATATTATGTAAAATCGGGACTTTTCGAATCTATTTTTGGAAGCAACACTATTGATGTGAAACCAACAGGTTCGGTTGAAATGGATTTTGGAGCCATTTATACCAAACAAGACAACCCTTCTTTTTCCCCTAGAAATAGATCTACTTTTACTTTTGATTTTAAGCAAAGAATAAGCATGAGTTTACTAGGGAAAGTAGGAACTAAATTGAATGTAAATGCAAATTATGATACTCAATCTACTTTTGCTTTTCAAAATTTAATCAAGTTAGATTATGATCCGAATTTTAGTGGAAGTGAAGATTCTATTATCAAGAAAATTGAAATTGGAAATGTGAGTATGCCACTCAATAGTTCATTAATCAGAGGAGCTCAAAGTTTGTTCGGTGTAAAATTACAAGCACAATTTGGAAAAACTACCATTACAGGAGTTTTTTCTGAACAGAAATCACAAACCAAGAGTGTAATTGCACAAGGTGGTGGTACGATTCAAGATTTTGAAGTGTTTGCGCTGGATTACGATAATGATAGGCACTTTTTCCTTTCTCAATATTTTAGAAACAAGTACGATGTTGCTCTCAAAGGGTATCCTTTTATTAACAGTAGAGTGCAAATTACCCGTTTGGAGGTTTGGGTAACTAACCGACAAAATAGAGTAAATACAACTAGTAATAACCTCAGAAATATTATTGCCATTCAGGATTTGGGTGAGGGACAATTGACAGGTCTGTCTGATAATGAAGTAGTGGTTTTAGATCCTGCAGAAATAACGTTTAATAAACCAATTGATTCGCCAACAGATAACTCTAATAATAATTATGATCCTAAACAAATAATAACTGGTAATGGCTTGCTAAACAACAACATTCGTGAAATAGCGACTTCAAATTCAGGTTTTAATGTTAATGATCCTGATAGTATTTCTGAGGGACAGGATTATTCAAAACTAGAAAATGCCAGGAAATTAACGGCTAACGAATATACTTATAATCCTCAATTGGGTTATATTTCCCTACAACAAAGACTAGCTAATGACGAAGTCCTTGCTGTGGCATATCAATATAGTATTGGTAATGATGTGTATCAAGTAGGTGAATTTGGTAACGATGGAGTTGATGCCACAGTAGTAACAGGTAATAATAATAACTCTAATCAAGCCATTATATCACAAAGTTTGGTTCTGAAAATGCTGAAAAGCAATTTGACGAATGTCCAAGACCCAATTTGGAATTTGATGATGAAGAACATTTATCAAATTCCTGGAGGCTATCAAATTAAACAAGAAGATTTTAGATTCAACATTCTGTATACCGATCCTTCACCTTTAAATTATATTGATCCAGCAAAAGACACCTCAGGAAATGATATTCCTTTTCCTAGTAATCCATTGCCGGAAAATAGAGTATCTCAAACACCATTACTAGAAGTTTTTAATTTAGATAAATTAAATTACAACAACGATCCACAAGTTGGAGGAGACGGTTTTTTCGACTTTATGCAAGGATTAACCATAGATGCTCAAAACGGACGAATTATTTTTACAACCAAAGAGCCTTTTGGGGAATTATTGTTTGATAAATTATCAGACAAAAATTTGAATCCGCTCAATGCTTACAATAATATAGATAGCTATAACGCCAATCAAAAAAAATACGTATTTCAAAGTATGTATCGTCTTACACAAGCAAAGGCATTAGAAGATAGCGACAAAAACAAATTTCTATTAAGGGGTAAATACAAATCATCTGGAGGAGACGGAATTCCAATTGGTGGTTTTAACGTGCCGCAAGGTTCAGTGGTAGTAACCGCTGGAGGTAGAACGCTGGTTGAAGGAATAGATTATAGCGTTAATTATCAATTGGGTAGAGTGTATATTATGGATGCTTCTCTTCAGGCATCTAACACTCCGATCAACGTTTCGCTAGAAAACAATTCTTTTTTTGGTCAACAAACCAGAAGGTTTATAGGCTTTAATGTAGAAACCAAAATATCAGATAAGTTTTTGGTAGGGGGGACTTTTTTAAAAATGACCGAAAGACCACTGACTCAAAAGGCTAGTTTTGGTCAAGAATCGGTAAACAATACCATTTTTGGATTCAATACTAATTTTTCTACCGAGCTTCCTTTTTTGACTAGGTTAGTAAACAAATTACCTAACATCGATACTGATGTCCCTTCTAATCTTTCCGTTAGAGGCGAAATTGCCTTTTTGAAACCAGATACTCCAAAAGCAGCCGATTTTGAAGGAGAATCAACTATTTATGTAGATGATTTCGAAGGTTCACAATCCACCATCGATATGCGTTCTGTTTTTGCTTGGAGTCTAGCTTCGACACCAAGTAAAGAAAAAATTAAATTTCCGGCTAAAGCTAATTATGATTTCAAAGAAAATTCCAATAGTTTAGACTACGGTTCTAAGAGAGCCAAAATGGCATGGTATACTATTGACCCCGTTTTTTACACTCAAAAACCCGCTGGAGTTACCAACGAAGATTTATCATTAAATTCAACTAGAAGGGTTTTTAACGAGGAGTTATATCCGCAACTCGATATTGCTCAAGGACAAACTCAAGTTATTAATACCTTAGACTTGACTTATTTACCAAAAGAAAGAGGTTCTTACAACAATAGCACCAGTTTTGCAACAGACCCAAAGGGAAATTTCGGAGGAATCATGCGTTCCATCAGTTCGACTAATTTCGAACAAGGGAATGTAGAATACATTCAGTTTTGGGTTATGGATCCGTATGTTGGAAAAGGCGAAACTTCAGGTGCTAATATTGGAAAAGTTTATTTCAATTTAGGGGAAATTTCAGAGGATGTTTTGAAAGACGGAAGAAAACAATATGAAAACGGATTAGGACCAGATCAACCAATAGCGAATCCACTGCCAAATACAGCAAATTGGGGAGATGTTCCAGCTTCGCAATCTTTGATTTATGCTTTTGATGCCAATGCAAACAACCGTGGAAATCAAGATGTTGGTTTAGATGGTTTAACGAATGATAAGGAAGCGGCTATTTATTCGAATTTTTCTGGCGAATCTGACCCTGCTGCCGATGATTATAGGTATTATTTAAATACACCAGGAAGCATTTTAACTAGGTATAAAAATTACAATGGATTAGACGGAAACTCAGCAGTAGACATTAATGACCCCAACCGAGGTTCTTCTACTGTTCCAGATGTTGAGGATGTTAATCGTGACAATACCATGAATACCATTAATGCGTATTATGAGTACAGTATCGAGATGAAACCCGATATGACAGTGGGTACAAATTATATTACCGACATAAGAGAAACACAGCAAACTTTACCCGACGGAACTACTACAGATGCCCGATGGATTCAATTTAAAGTTCCTGTTTCGCAACCTGAGAACACTATTGGAAACATTTCCGATTTTAGATCTATTCGTTTTATGAGAATGTTTATGACAGGTTTTAGCGATGAAATTACCATGCGTTTTGGAGCTTTAGACCTTGTAAGAGGCGAATGGAGACGATACACCAACACATTGGATATAAATGACACAAAAGTTGATGATGACGGAACAGTTTTAGACGTACTAGCAGTAAACGTTCAGGAAAATGACCAAAGATGTCCAGTGAACTATGTTGTACCACCTGGTGTGCAGCGAGAACAATTGTTGAATAACAATACGGTAATCAATCAAAACGAACAATCACTTTCTCTGAGAGTTTCAGGTAATGGATTAGAACGTGAGGATTCAAGAGCTGTTTTCAAAAACGTAAGTGTGGACATGCGCCAGTTCAAAAAACTGAAAATGTTTTTACACGCTGAGACATTAGAAAATCAATCTGAATTGTTAGACAATCAAATGGTGGGTTTCATTCGTTTTGGAAATGATTTCACCGATAATTTCTATCAAATTGAAAAGCAATTAAAAGTAAGTAAACCCTCTGGAAGTTGTAAATTGAATGCCGAAGAGGTTTGGCCAGAAGAAAATGAAATAGACCTACAATTGGCCTTATTAACGGCTATGAAAATAAAAGCTCCAAAAGCCGATTTAGCTTTGGATGGAATTTATTATCCTGACGATCACCCGGATGTTTTTGACAATGGTGATGGCGATACGAGTCTAAGGTTGGGTATAAGAGGAAATCCAAATTTTGGTTTAGTACGAACCTTAATGATGGGAGTAAAAAATAGTACGGAAAGAATTATCAAAGGAGAGGTTTGGTTTAACGAACTTCGAATAGCTGAAATAGACAATCAAGGCGGTATTGCAGCTTTGTTGAATATTGATGCTAACCTCGCTGATTTTGCGACAATTTCTGCTACAGGTAAAATGTCGACAATCGGTTTTGGTGCCTTAGAGCAAGGTTTAAACGAAAGAAGTCGTGAGGATATACAACAGTATAATATTGTTACTAATATTAATTTAGGTAAATTATTACCAGTAAAATGGGGGGTTAATTTGCCATTTAATTATGCAGTAGGCGAGGAAACGATTACCCCTCAGTATGACCCTTTTAATCAGGATATCAAACTCAGAGAATTATTAGATAATACGGAGGACGAAGCAGAAAAAAAGAATATCGAAGATAGAGCTGTAAATTATACCAAAAGAAAAAGTATAAATTTTATCGGGGTAAGAAAACAAAAAGCAGCAGAGAAAACACCCCATATTTATGATCCAGAAAACTTCACTTTTTCACAGTCTTACAATGTAGTGGAACGCCATGATTATGAAATTGAAGATTATATCGATAAGCAGTCTGCGACATCGGTTGACTATGCTTTTACCTTTAAACCTTTAACTGTAGAGCCTTTCCAAAAAGTTCCCTTTTTCAAGAAAAGTGAGTATTGGAATTTACTAAAAGATTTTAATATTAATTTATTACCAACTAATATTTCTTTCAACAGTTCCATCAACAGGCAATATAACCGCCAACAGTTTAGACAGGTAGAAGTAGATGGAATTTCTTTGGAGGCTTTGTACAGAAGAAACTTTTTATACAATTATCAATACGGAGTGAATTATAATTTAACCAAATCATTGAAATTGAATTATACCGCATCGTCCAATAATGTAGTAAAAAATTATTTGAATGAAAATGACGAGCCTATCGAAAGTTTTAGCATTTGGGATAGTTATTGGGATAGTGGAGACCCAAACCGTCATGTGCAACAATTAGTAGTCAATTATGACCTTCCGTTCGATAAGATTCCGGCATTGAAATTTGTGAAAGCAAACTATTCCTATACCGCAGACTTTAGTTGGCAACGTGCTTCTAATGCGCTATCAGAATATAAAGAAGGAACTATTACTTATAATTTAGGAAACACCATTCAAAACTCAAATTCACAAAATTTGACAGCTACATTTAATATGGATACGTTTTATGGTTATTTGGGTTTGACCAAAAAGAAAAAGGCAGCTCCTAAACCAAAAGCGACTGCTCCAAAACCAGGTGAAAAAGTGGTAAATACGGTCGTTAAAACTCAAAGTAACAATCCTTTTATGGATGGATTAGTAGGCGTTTTGACCAGTGTAAAAAACATACAAATCAATTACACTCAAAATGAAGGAACACTTTTGCCAGGATTTACACAAGGCGTTGGTTATTTTGGATCTTCTAAACCAAGTTTAGGATTCATTTTTGGTAGTCAAGATGATATTCGATTCGAATCGGCACAAAGAGGATGGCTAACCACTTACCAAGAGTTCAATCAAAGTTTTACTCAGGTCACTAACAAGGTGTTCAAAGCCACAGCCAATGTGGATTTATTTCCTGATTTTAAAATTGACCTAACCTTAGATCGAGCCTATTCTGAAAACTCTTCAGAACAATACAAAGTGGATGATGTTTCGGGATTATACACCCCACAATCGCCATTTACTACTGGAAACTTCTCTATTTCTACTTTATTAATCAATTCAGCATTTTCGACTAGCGATGTAAATAATTCCGAAGCATTTGATGATTTTAGAGAGAACAGATTGACCATTGCCAATAGACTTGCCGAAGAACGTTTTGGCTCAAGTTTTCCAAGATATGATAGTACCACACTTCCTGCAGGGGATAATACGCAACCAATAGACGATATTAGAAATCCAAATAATGCCATAAGAAAAAATACAATTTCGAATAATGGCTATCCTGTAGGTTTCGGAAAAAACAACCAAGGGGTATTACTTCCAGCTTTCTTGGCAGCCTATTCTGGTAAAGATGCTTCTAGTGTTTCTACTGGAATTTTCAGAAGTTTTCCTATCCCAAACTGGACTGTAAAATATAGCGGATTGATGCGTTATCAATTTTTCAAAAATACTTTCAAACGATTCTCTTTGCAACACAGTTACAAAGCATCGTATACGGTAAATCAATTTAGATCTAATTTTGAATTTGATAAAATCGACGAAACAGGAATCGATAAAGATGTAAGTGGTAACTATTTTAACAAAACGATCATGTCTAATATCAATTTAGTAGAGCAGTTTAGTCCATTAATCCGATTGGATTTCGAATTGAAAAATTCACTAAAAATATTGACTGAAATCAAAAAAGATAGAGCTTTGTCGATGAGTTTTGATAATAATTTATTGACCGAAGTAAAAGGAATCGAATATGTTGTAGGATTGGGTTATCGATTCAAAGACGTTATTTTTTCTTCAAGATTAGCCGATAATCCATCTGGAATTATAAAAAGTGATATTAATATCAAAGCTGATTTTTCGTATCGAAATAATGAAACTATTGTTCGTTATTTGGATTATGACAACAATCAGTTGGCGGCTGGTCAGAATTTATGGTCTTTACGAATGACGGCCGATTATTCGTTTAGCAAGAATCTAACAGCCATTTTCTATTACGATCATTCTTTTTCCAAAGCGGTTATTTCGACCACTTTTCCGCTGACAAATATTCGATCTGGATTTACAATTCGATATAATTTTGGAAATTAATTAAAGTTTTAGTACAATCTGTTTAATAATAAAATTAGAAAGAATACTTTTGAAAAAAATCTAAAATCTAAATTATAATGAGCATACCAGTTAATTTAAAATACACTAAAGATCACGAATGGGTAAGCCTTGAAGGCGATATTGCTACGGTAGGAATTACACATTTTGCACAAAAAGAATTAGGCGATATTGTATATGTTGAAGTAGAAACTTTGGATCAAACTTTGGAAAAAGACGAAGTTTTTGGTACAGTTGAAGCCGTAAAAACCGTTTCGGATTTATTCTTACCACTGTCGGGGGAAATTATTGAATTTAATGACAGTTTAGAAGGGACTCCAGAAAGTGTCAATGCCGATCCTTATGGAGATGGGTGGATGATAAAAATAAAAATTTCAAATAGTGCTGAAATTGATTCCTTACTTTCGAGCGAGTCGTATAAAGAATTGATTGGTGCTTAAAAAATTGTATTTGTGGACTGCGGTCAGTTGGTCAGCACTTATCGCTTTTTTATGTTTGGTAGAGTTGCAAAATGCTCCATTCAAAGGGGTTTCGAATGTAGATAAACTAGTTCATATTTTTTTTCATTTTGTTTTTACACTACTTTGGTTTTTGTATTTTCATGCACAGCTAAATAAGGCAAAATATTCAAAATCCTTGTTGATTTCTGTTCTGTTCTCATTTTTTTATGGAATAACAATAGAAATATTACAAGAGTTTTTTACCACATCCCGCCATGCCGATTTGTATGATGTTTATGCAAATTTTTTGGGTGCTGCATTGACATTTGTTTTGTTGTGGTTTTGGTATACGTTTGCTGCTTTTAGAATAAAAAAATAATTATATCTTGCAAAAGAAATTAATGCGTTTTTTCGAAATGGCAAATACTCAAAAATTTCCTTGCGAATAGTAATTCAAAAAAAACAATATGAAAAAAATTGTACTCAGCCTATTTTTGTTTTTTTATACAGGATATTCATTTTCACAAGAAACAAACCCATCAGCAACTGCGCTGAAATCATCACCTGAGCGTTTTCCTGTTTTTCCCAACTGTGTCAATTTACAAGCTACAGTACTTGAAAATTGTTTTTATAATGAAGTACAATCTTTTATTTTTCAAAATTTTGAAGTGCCAGAAAATCTAAAACAAAACGGATTCACCGGCGAAGTAAAAGTACTGTTCGAAGTAGACAGCAAAGGTGTTTTCAAAGTAATTTATGTTAGTTCCGAACAAGAATCTTTGAAACAGGAAGCCAAAAAAACATTTGAAAAATTCTCCGCTATTGAGCCTTCCACTTACAATGGAACCCCAATTTATTACCGATTCAATACCATTATTAGCATTCCGTTAAAAGATCCGCAAGAAATAAAATCGGAGACTATTGGATCTACTTCGGTGCGACTTGTGAATAAACCAGCGCTTACCGAGTTGGATGATATCGTTTACAAAGAATTCAAAAATCCTCAGTTCGAAAGTCATTTAAATATCCCATTTTCGCATAGCTATTATGCGCAGTTTGATGCCGCTACAAACCAAGTGGGGAGCAACAATCATACTGGTTCAAAACCGTATACGTATACAGAGGTTTCAAAATATTATAATCTTAAAGCCGAAAACGAAAAGCTAAATAAAAAAGCTTCGGGTTGGTTTACTAAAAAGCTTTGGAATGAAAGTTTGGTCGAAATTCAAGGTGATACTTATTGGTTTGCACTAAATCCTATTTTGGATATTCAAGGCGGAAGTGCCACAGGCAATAAACAAGTCAACACCTTTATCAATACACGTGGAATCAATTTTAGAGGGGGTTTAGGAAGTCAAATTAATTTTACTACGACGATTTTTGAAAGTCAAGGTCGATTTGCGGATTACTTCAATCGTTATGCCGAATCAATCAAACCAGACGGGGGGAATCCTGCCATTATTCCAGGGATGGGCATAGCCAAACCTTATAAAACTGGAGCATATGATTTTCCGTTAGCCGAAGCTAATTTGACCTTTACCGCCAATGATTTTTTTGATTTACAACTGGGTTATAGCAGGAATTTTATTGGTGATGGCTACCGTTCTATTTTGGTGAGTGATGGTGCTAGTCCGTATCCGTATTTTAAAATTAACACCAAATTTTGGAAAATTAAATACACCAACACCTATACTTGGCTCAAGGATGTGCAACCGCAAGACCCACCGTCTCGAACTTATGCTAAAAAATATATAGCCCATCATTATTTAAGTTGGAATGTTTCGAACAAGGTAAATCTCGGATTTTTTGAATCAGTAATTTGGTCAAACAACGAAAATAGAGGATTTGATATGAGTTTTGCCAATCCTATTATTTTTTATCGCTCTGTCGAATTTGCATCGTCGTCAAGAACTGGAAATGCCATGTTGGGAATGACAGCCAAATACAAATGGAACAACCAACTCAACTTTTACGGACAGTTTTTGTTAGACGAGTTTTCATTAAGCGATATTCAGGCGGGAGAAAAAAGTTGGAAAAACAAGTTTGGTTATCAGTTAGGTATGAAATACTATAATGCTTTCCATGTCGATAATTTGTTGCTTCAATTAGAATACAATCAGGTGCGCCCTTATGTGTATTCGCACAGCGACGCCATTACCAATTATGGACACAACAATCAAGGTTTGGGTCATCAATGGGGAGCCAATTTCAAAGAGTTTATTTTTATCGCTCGCTACCATAAAGGGCGTTATTTTGCCGATTTTAAACTTACTTCGGGAGTGCGAGGTTTAGATTTTGCCAATTCAGGAAAAAAATCCAATTATGGAGGAAATATTTACAGAGATTATGAAGAAGAACGCTTTGCCAATTCGGGTGTAACGGTAGGTCAAGGAAACAAAACTACTGTTTTTATCACCGATTTACAAGCTGGATATTTAATCAATCCAGCTACCAATTTAAAACTCTTCGGTAGTTTTATTTATAGAAATTTCGACCCTTCTCAAAATACCTTGGCTACCTTTAAGGAAAACACCACTTGGTTTTCTATAGGAATTCGCTCCGATGTGTTTAATTGGTATTTTGATTATTAAATTTGGGTTTGGATAATTTTATCTTTTTGTAGCGTTTGTTTATTTTCAAGTGTATTGTTTTTTTTTAACGTTTCCTTTCTAGAGCTCGTGGCGCCTTATGGAAAGCTTTTTTAACATAATCGACCGAGCGAATTTATGAAAAGTAAACGAACAACTTACCGAAAGACTAGCCATGAGTTTTAGCAAGTGTTGTAGAGCGTAGTTTTATTGATTCTTATATTTACCATTTAGTTTTCTTTTGTATTTATTATACTGCCTCTTTTCGCTTGGAATAGAGTACTGAAGATAAATATTATCTTGTTCAGTTGGTTCTATGTTTTCAAAACTAAATAATATTCGATTATTTATTTTGTCTAACTGATAATTATTAGGTTTAATATCTTCAATTTCATTAAAATCTATGCCGTGAAGATTTATAATAATATCAGCTTTTCCAATGTCTTTATACCAACCAGCTCCAGTATTTAGAATATACTTGAAATATCTAAATTTAGTTGCATAAGCTATTCCTGATGGTAGTTCGTAAGAAACTTTAATTATTTTGGTTTCATTTTCTTTAAACTTTACATCCCAAATATACCAGGGAAACTTTCCGTTTTCTGTTAACTCGTGAAATTTTGCGATTAAATCGCCAGATAATCCTGTTCTATCCCAATAAAAACGATTAATTGAGTCAATCTTTTCTTGAATTTCTTGATGATTCAACCCTTTTGGAAATACTAAAGAGCCATCTTTTCTTCGTTTTACATTATGAGATTTGTAAATACTATCAATCTTCATTTCGTTTTCTTTGTTTAGTCTTGATCTAGTCATAAATTCGTTATATACACTATCAAGTTCTTTTGGTACTTTAATATCGTTTTTAGATAGAAAATTACTATCAATTTTAATTGTAAAATTTGATTTATCTATTTCTGAATATCCGCATAAATCCCAATAGTGGAAGTCCATTACTGGAAATCCAACTTCTAGTGATTTGGCTTCTCCATAATTGACCATTTTAAATGTGCAATTCACAATCGATTTTTCTCGAAATAATTCTACTTCAACAACTTCTGATTCCATTCTGATTTTACAATCTTCAACAGTGTAAATACCATTTGCTTTTATTGGATTTGGAGCAATGTCAATGATTGTAAAAGCCATTGAAATTAGAGACAAAATTATTAGGATTTTAAATTTCATATTTCATATTTCATACTCGGTTTTTTTACTATGCTCTACAACGTACGGTGGCGGTATGAAAAGTTGCCGATTGCGGGAGATTTCCTGTCAATTTACACAAAAGTTGAAGCGAACTACAACCCTTTAATAACCTACTAACCCGGCAATTTTTTATACCGCGTGTTGGCAATAGTTATTTTTTTGTCTGATTATATTTATTCAAAATATCAAACATTTCATACACATTATCAGGTGTTAATTTCTTTAATTCTATCTCTTTAATTAATTCGGGATTATCAGAAATAAGAGTTTTTAATAATTCTGGATTAAGCCATTTTATTGAACCATCAGGTAAAATAACATAGCTTGTTCTACAACAAACT
This sequence comes from Flavobacterium sp., assembly GCA_043770135.1. Taxonomy (GTDB): domain Bacteria; phylum Bacteroidota; class Bacteroidia; order Flavobacteriales; family Flavobacteriaceae; genus Flavobacterium. The sequence continues at coordinate 18,244 of JAYVIN010000130.1, forward strand.
CCTTTTTGTGGTTCACCTTCTTTTATTATTCCAACTTTTAGTTGTTCTTCCTTAAATCTTGCTGGTTCGCCAATAAAGTAAGAATAAAATCCTATCCCAATTATTTTATTAAATCCTAATAACTTGGAATATGGATAACTATTTATATAAATCGAATCACCAACTAAAACACCCCAAACATTTTTAGTCAAATTATCAGTTTCCGTTGATGGATTAACCTTTTTAATTATATGGTTAGTAATTCCACCTGTCATAAAAACGTTTCCCTGAGTCCTTTGCTTAATCTGAAAATCAAAATACTTAGAAGGATCATTTGATTTAAAATCAGAAAAATTCATAAATACATTTGCTCTTTCTTGTCCATAAGTCTTTAATACAATTAGAGTCATTAAAATCAGAAAAGTAATCTTTTTCATATCAGTCTATTTTTTGTTTTTGGTTTGTGAACTCGCAGTATCTTTTTATAATTATTTCCAACGTCAGCTTGTCTAATAACCTCTATTTTGAGTTTTTGTATTCGGACTCCAATCTTTGAAAAATTTCAAATATGGAATTCTCAGAGACTTGTTTTAGGTTATTAGACAGTCTGACGTTCCCGCTGCTTTGAAATGGCTGGAAGTTCGTAACCGTTTATTTTCCATTAAGATAATATTTCTTGCGAAACGCAAACGTGAATTTACCACAAAATTCGCAATCTTGCCAAACGGCTGTTGGCAGATCGTATTTTTATTTTATTTCTACTTTTAAAACTTCATTTTCGTTAATAATTAATACTCTGTTTTGTTTATCTTTATTAACAATAATAAAATATTTGTTTGACATAAATGATATTAATTTACCTGAAATAATTTCATTTTCATTTTTAACAGTTAATTGAATATCTTGCTTTTCATTTTTTAATATTTTTTTTGCGTCAATTTCACCTTTGTTTTTATAATAAAAAATTGAAAAGATATAAATAATAAATATTAGTAAATATTGAAAATTTCTTTTTGATAATATTTCATTTTCAATGTTTTTTTTCTGTACAAAATATATAATTAATGAGAATATTGCAAGTGTTAAGAAAAGTCCAATAATCCAATTGATATTATTTGAATTGATGTACATAAATAAAAATATCGATGTTATTAAGAACCAAATTGCTGAAAAAAAATCATACTTTTCTCTTTTTCTTGTTTCATATAAATAGTAAAATACGTGTTGAAACCCTAAAATTACAATTATACAGTAAATCCAAGTTGTAGAAATAATTTTTTCAAATGTCAATTCAATTAGCGAACTTTGAATTTTAAAAAAACTGAAGAAATTATTCCAATAAAACCATCCCAAACTATAAAGTAAAATTCCTGAAATTGTGATTAAAGTTGCAATATCAATTTTACTATTCTTTTCTGTTTCTTCATTTATCATATTTTAGTTTTTTTGGGAATATATGTCTGCCAACTTTCATATAGGTCTGACGATGTCAGACTTATGGGGGGTATAACCAAAAGTATTAATATACATAATATAAAAAAGGTCGAAAAAGCCAATAAAATCAAGGCTTTAAACTAAAAAAGTAAGTAAAGCAACTGAAAACGAAAAGTACATTTACTACCATTTAACTACCGTTTAAT
>JAYVIN010000131.1:0-2496 GCA_043770135.1 Flavobacterium sp.
CTGTTTGATTGAACGTCCAAAAGTAGTGTACAACAAAAAAACTAGAAAATTCATTGCCTTTTTTAAATTTTATCCAAAGGGCAACGGCTATGAAGTTGCTTATGTAGGGGTTGCAATTTCTGACAGCCCGAATGGTCCTTTTATCTATAGTCATAAATTTCTAGGCGGTTCTCCTAAAGGCTCGGGAGACTTCTCTATGTTTGTTGATTCTAATGGTGATTTATATCATTTAGCAGTTAGAAAACCGGACAAAACCTTTGTGATTGGTAAAATGAGAGATGATTATCTACTACCATTAGAAGAATACAAAATTTGCCAAGGCATTGAAGTTCATACAGAAGCTCCCGCTATTATTAAAGTAGACAATGTCTACCACATGATCAGTTCAGCATCATCAGGATGGACACCTAACGCAGCCAAATATTATACTTCCACCGATCTTTTTGGTCCGTGGACACAACATAAAAATCCAACCTTTGGCCTTAATACTATTGACAATATGGGTTCAGAAAAAACTTTTGGAGGTCAATCTTCTTTCATCATTCAGGTTATGGGATTAGATAACGCCTATATCGCTATGTTTGATATTTGGAAACCGGCAATGCCCATTGAAGGAAGGTATATTTGGTTGCCAATTGAGTTTAAAGAAGGCAAAATTTCAATCAACTGGATGGATAAATGGGATTTATCGGTTTTCAAAAAATAAATAGAGGTTTAGCTCATTGGGATATAGCGCGCGCTCAATGTCATTAAGTGCGCACTTGGCAGGTAACAGGTTCGGTTTTTATCTGGTATGCTGAACATTTTCAATACTATCATTTAAAACCCTTTTGAATTTAAGATTCAAAAGGGTTTTGTAATTTAAGAAAACTTTATATTTCGTCAATTTTATATGAGGAATATTTACCTATTTTTGTTTCAACTTAAACTATTTATAATGAAAAAATTAATTTTAATGATGGCAATAGCTACATCAATTGGTTCATTTGGTCAAAGCCAAAAAGGGACTTCAATACAATATCCACAAACTAAAAAAGGAGAAACAGTAGATGCCTATTTTGGCACCAATGTAGCCGATCCGTATCGCTGGTTAGAAGACGATAAATCAGCCGAAACCGCTGCTTGGGTAAAAGCAGAAAACGAGGTAACCTATGATTATTTGTCTAAAATTCCTTTTAGAGACGCTTTAAAAGCTAGAATGGAAAAATTATGGAATTATGAAAAAATTGGAGCCCCAACTAAGGAAGGAAATTATACGTATTATTCTAAAAATAATGGATTGCAAAATCAATCCGTTATGTACAGAAAAGATGCTAAAGGCGTTGAAACCGTTTTTTTAGATCCAAATACTTTCTCTAAAAAAGGCACAACCTCTCTTGGAGGAGTGAATTTTTCAGAAGACGGATCAAAAATGGCGTATTCAATTTCAGAAGGCGGTAGCGATTGGAGAAAAGTAATTTTAATGGATACTGAATCTAAAAAAATTCTCGAAGACACCTTAGTTGATGTAAAATTTAGTGGTATTTCTTGGAAAGGAAACGAAGGTTTTTACTACTCTAGCTATGACAAACCAAAAGGAAGTGAACTATCTGCTAAAACAGATCAGCACAAACTGTATTTTCACAAATTAGGAACCCCACAAAAAGATGATCTGGTCATTTTTGGGTTAACTCAAAAAAGAAGATATGTTGGTGGAGGTGTTACTGAGGATAATCGTTTTTTAGTGATTTCGGCTGCTAATTCTACTTATGGAAACGAATTGTACATTCAGGATTTAACAAAACCGAATGCTCCTATTATTATGATTGTCGATAATTTTAACAGTGACAATAACGTAATCGAAAATGAAGGGAATAAATTATTCATAGAAACCGACTTAAATGCACCTAACAAACGTATTGTAACCGTTGATGTAAACAACCCAAAACCGGAAAACTGGAAAGATTTTATTCCAGAAACAGAAAATGTACTTTCGCCATCAACCGGAGGCGGCTATTTTTTCGCTAATTATATGAAAGATGCCGTTTCGTTCATCAAGCAATATGATTATACTGGAAAATTAGTTCGTGAAATAGAATTACCAGGCGTTGGAACTGCTGGAGGATTTGGCGGTAAAAAAGCAGAAAAAACGCTTTACTATTCTTTTACCAATTACACAACACCAGGCTCTATTTTTGCTTTTGAACCCAATTCAGGAAAATCAACGGTGTACGAAAAACCAAAAGTTGATTTTAAAAGCGAGGATTATGTTTCGACCCAAGTTTTTTATACTTCGAAAGATGGATCCAAGATTCCAATGATTATCACACACAAAAAAGGAACAAAACTCAACGGAAAAAACCCAACTATTCTTTATGGTTATGGCGGATTCAACGTTAGTTTAACCCCAAGTTTTAGTATTGCCAATGCGGTATGGATGGAAAATGGCGGCGTTTATGCTGTTGCCAATTTAAGAGGTGGTGGCGAATATGGTAAAAAATGGCACGATGCAGGAAT
>JAYVIN010000132.1:0-53612 GCA_043770135.1 Flavobacterium sp.
ACATCCGCCTGACAATCCATTGCTAAAAGAAATTGTAGATGAAGCAGGTAATGCACCACAAGCTACAGGAATAGCAGCAGGTGCTGTCATAGTTGGTAAGGCTGCTGGTAATACTGTTATCGTTCTTGTTTTTGTAATTGTTCTTCCAAAAGAATCCGTAAATGTCCATGTTTCAATGATATTTCCACCACAGGCTCCTGGTAGAGGGCTACTTAATGTCGAAGTAACCGAACCACTAATTAAACAAGAAGCACTATTTGTATAACTTAATGAACTTGTTGTTGCTGCTCCACAAGCAACTGTAATATTATTAGCTGTTGCAAAAACGGCTATAGGAGCTGATGTTACCGTTACAGTAGCTTCACTTGAATTAATACTATTTCCAGAGCATAATCCTGAATTTGAAAATACTGCTCTAAACTTAGTTGTTTGAGTTAAATTAGTTGCTGTATAAGATGTTGTAGTGTTTGCAATATCTGTCCATGAAGTAAATGGACTCACCGAAGATTGCCATTTTGTAACACTTGAACCACTAGTTAGACCACTTAGAGTTAAATTTGAAGAATTTGTACCTGAACAAACTGTAGAACTTGGTCCTACAGAACCTTTAAGTGGAATTCCAAAAGTTAAAGGAATATTACTACATAGAGATGAAGTTGGAGATCCACCGCTTACTGATGCAAGTTTAGCAATGTTAATAACACCTGGATTATTTTGATCACAAATGTTAATTCCGATTGCGCCAAAAGGAATGTAGAATTCTAAGAAAGCACCGTCTGATGCACTACAACCTCCAAAATTACCATTACTAGCGGCAAAGGCAGAACCCGTAATCACCACTTTAGTTGAAGCTCCTGTGGCTTGAAATAATGTATATGTTGAATTATTTTTGGCATTTAACTCTAGAATAAATTCAGCACCAGCAACGGGTAAAGAACCACCAAAAGCGTCAGTGGTTAATCCCGTTAAAGGATTATTATCAGTATCCAAATACATTCTAAATAATGCTGCACCCGAATTACCAATTTTAATACCTACCCTTAGATCTTGCGTTTGTGTGTTAACTTTCGCCAAGACCGTATTAATAGCACAAGTAGTAGAAGCACCTGCATTTATAACTTGACTAAAAACCGTGCCAGTAGCATACTCATCACCACTAACTCCCGGACCCGGACAATAATTTCCATCATAAGTATTCTGTGCAGAACTGTTAGTAAATGAAACTAACAGAAGGAAAAATAACATTAAAAAACTAATATTCTTTTTTTGTGTAGGTAAAATTGTTTTCATATTGATTTGATTTAAATCGAAAAAAGTGAATAAAAAACTTTTTAAAAAATTAGTTAGGGGTAAATTTTGTTTCTAAAAAAATTATTTAATTAATACAAACAATCATTAAAATGAAATCTTTTTTTAAATCCATATTAATAATCAAAAACAAATTTATACATATAGTCTAAATTTGATTCAAATTTCCTATAACTAACCAAAAAACTCGTTGAAATGCCATATTCTTTAATAATATTGCACTTAATCGACTATAAATTTATCATTTGATACAGAATTCTTAAATTTTAAGTTCCTAGAATCAATTGTATTTTAATTTATAGTTTTTAATGATTCATAATTTCCAAAACCAAAACTAAATTATATTTTATTAGCAAACAAATAATATTGTCGACAAAGTGCAAAAAAAGCAGTTTAAATGCAAACTATTTTAAATTTAAAAGTATAATACTACAAATAAGTGAAAGTAAAATATAAAAAAGAATAAATTGAACAAATTATTTCTTAGTTATACATCATTGTATATTTGTAAAAATTTAATTAAAATAAATAAAAAATAGAAATGAAAACTTTATTACTAATAAGACATGGAAAATCAAGTTGGGAATCATTTCTTGATGATATTAATAGACCCTTAATTCAAAGAGGGATCAATGATATAAATCGAGTGGCATTAGATGCTGTTTCAATTTTGCCTGATTCTTTTATAATTTGGAGCAGTCCTGCAAAAAGGGCTTCTGAAACAGCAATTATTTTTGCCAAAAGCATTACTTTTCCTGTTGAAAAAATAATTTTCAAGAATGAACTTTATACTTTTGATGAACATCAATTAGAAAAAATCATCAAATCGTGTCCAAATGACAATAATAGCTTAATTCTTTTTGGACATAATGAGGCTATTAGTAATTTTGTTAATAAATTTGGCGACAAATTCATAGATTATGTTCCCACTGCTGGACTGGTTGCCATACAATTTGAAACTAATAATTGGGCAGAAATACAAAAAGGCAAAATAACACAAATCCTATTCCCTAAAAATTTAAAATAAACTATCGTGCACAAATACAGGTATTTAGACAGAGAAAAAAGTTGGTTAAATTTCAACGAGAGAGTACTTCAAGAAGCCGCAGATGAAACGGTTCCGTTATTAGATAGATTTCGTTTTTTAGGTATTTTTTCTAATAATTTAGATGAGTTCTTTAGGGTTCGATTCGCTGCAATCAGAAGATTAAGTTTGTCCGGTGATACTGGTGAAGAGATATTGGGAGGTATTACAGCCAAAAAGTTACTCAAAGAAATTACAGCAATCGTAATAAAACAACAAGCCGATAGCTTAAAAATACTTTCGATTATAGAAAAACAACTCGAAAAACAAAATGTTTTTATAGTTGATGAATCTAATTTATCAATCGAACAAGCTCAGTTTGTAAAAGATTTTTTTATTCAAAAAGTAAGTCCCGAATTAGTTACTATTATATTAAATGATTTGGCCGAATTTCCTTTACTAAAAGATACTATGGGTTATTTGGCGGTAAAATTAGTTATGAAAACTGACCAAAAATCAAAACTCTTAGGACTTTTAAAACCAAAACCCGAAGTGCGTTATGCAATCATCGAAATGCCTAAAAGCATTAATAGAATTGTAGAATTGCCAACCGAGAATGAAAAACAATACATTATGTTACTCGATGATGTCATTCGATATAATTTGAGTAGCATTTTTAATATTTTTGATTATGAAAGTATAGCAGCACACATGATTAAAATTACGCGTGATGCCCAGCTCGATATCGATAGTGATATGAGCAAAAGTATGCTTCAAAAAATTGCAAGTTCTGTAAAAGATAGAAGAATCGGAGAACCTGTTCGTTTTGTTTATGATAGCAAAATTGGAAAAGACACTTTAACTTTTTTGTTAGCTCAGATGGGAATTGAATCCACGGACAGTATCATTCCTGGTGGGCGTTATCACAACCGTCGCGATTATATGAGTTTTCCTGATTTAGGTCGATATGATTTATTGTATCAACAAAACAAACCTCTTCCTGTGCCAGGACTTTCATTGGACGGTAGTATTTTGAATAAAATTGCAAAAAAAGATTATCTCATTTCAGCTCCTTATCAATCTTTTTCTTATTTAATAAAATTTTTGCGAGAAGTGGCATTGGATCCTAAAGTAACGACCATTAAAATTACATTATACCGATTGGCTAAAAATTCTCAAATTATTAGTTCTTTAATTAATGCTGCCAAAAACGGCAAGAAAGTGACCGTTGAAATTGAATTACAAGCCCGTTTTGATGAAGCTAGTAATATTATGTATGCGGAACAAATGCAAACCGAAGGAATTGAATTGATTTTTGGAATTAAGGGATTAAAAGTACATTCTAAAATTTGTTTGGTAGAACGCATCGAATCTGGCAAAATGAAGCGATATGGATTTATTTCAACGGGTAATTTTAATGAGTCAACATCAAAAATTTATACCGATGTGACGCTCCTAACAAGCCATCAACAAATATTAAAAGATGTTTCTAAAGTTTTTGATTTTTTACAAGTCAATTATAGATTGCATCGGTACAAGCATTTAATTGTTTCACCACATTATACCCGTTCTCGTATTTACAAATTAATTGACAAAGAAATTATTCAGGCTCAAGCAGGAAATCCTGCCTATATTAATCTAAAAATGAATAGTTTGTCGGATATTGAAATGATAGACAAATTATATGATGCAAGTAATGCGGGTGTTAAAATAAAATTACAAATACGAGGGATTTGTTCTTTGATTCCCGGAATTCCTGAAATGAGCGCGAATATTGAAGCCATTAGTATTGTAGATAATTTTCTAGAACATTCTAGAGTATTTATTTTTTGTAACAGTAATAACCCACTCGTTTTTATTTCATCTGCCGATTTTATGACTCGAAATCTAGACGGAAGAGTCGAAGTAACCTGCCCTATTTACGACTTGGATATTAAGAAAGAATTAATAGATAATTTTGATATTGGTTGGAGAGGAAATGTAAAAGCACGATACCACTCTGAAAAATTAGATAACAAATATAGAATTCGCAAAGCAGGAGAAGAAATTTTTAGAGCTCAGTTAGAAACTTATAACTATTACAAAAATAAAATAGATACAAATCAAGAAGGAATGTAGATTTGACTATAATTAGCTATTAAGCATATTTTCACTGATAAAAGTATGACTTTACTAAAATTTTAATTGTAAATCACAAACGGTATCCATTTTGTCATTCCAGCGAATTAAGCTTTCAAATTTTAGTTTACCATTAAAATTTTACTTAAATTTAAAAGAAAAATAAAACCCCCAATTAACAAATAACCTAAAATTGAATACCTTATACAATCCATCAAAACTTACTTTAAAAAAATATGCTGCAATAGACATTGGCTCCAATGCGATGCGATTGTTAATTGCAAATATTGTAGAACAAGACGGAAAAGAAACTCAATTTAATAAAAGTTCCTTAGTTCGAGTTCCTATTCGTTTAGGGGAAGATTCTTTTACTGTTGGAAAAATTTCTGAGGAAAATATTTCAAGAATGATTGATGCCATGACCGCTTTCCGCCTTTTAATGAAAGTACATAAGGTCGAAAAATATATGGCATTTGCTACCTCAGCAATGCGAGAAGCTATAAATGCTAAAGAAGTTATAGCGATTATAAAAAAAGAGACTGAAATTAATATAGAAATTATAGACGGAAAAAAAGAAGCTCTAATTATAGCTTCAACTGATTTGCATCATCTTTTAAAATCAGACAAAACCTATTTGTATGTAGATGTTGGAGGCGGTAGCACCGAATTTTCTTTATTCTCTAATGGTAAAATTGTGGTTTCTAAATCCTTTAAAGCAGGAACTGTTCGCTCTTTAAATAAAAACATAAAAGCGGATTTATGGGAAGAAATGGAAAAATGGATTAAAGAAATCACAAAAGATTATGACGAAGTTACTCTTATAGGTTCTGGAGGAAATATTAATAAATTATTTAAATTGTCTGGAAAATTACAAGATAAACCTTTGTCTTATATTTATTTAAATTCACAGTATACTTTACTCAATTCATTAACCTACGAACAAAGAATTACAGAATTGGCATTAAATCCGGATCGTGCGGATGTAATTATTCCTGCTATTGAAATTTATCTCAATGCGATGAAATGGAGTGGTGCCAGCAATATTTATGTGCCTAAAATAGGACTTTCAGACGGAATTGTTAAAGCAATGTATTACAACAAAATTTAAATATTAGTTTTAATTGTAATCGAAATTACCTCAAAATTTCCTCTAGAACATTTGCCTCGGTACCATTTGTAAAAGGAATTTTAAGCATTTGCGAAAGTGTGGGTGCGATTTGTGTTATTGCTTTTTTTGTATGCGATTCTCCTTTTGGCACTTGCCAACCGTAAAAAAGTAAAGGCACATGAGTATCATAACTATTTGGAGAACCATGCGTAGTTCCAGTAGATTTATATTCAAGATACCCTGTTTTATCCAGCACAACCATATCACCAGATTGTTTTGGGTCATAGCCTTTAGCTATAAAATTCAAAAAGTAATCAGCACCCGAAGACGCTAGAATTTCTTCTTCTGTATATACTCTTTTTACTTGCTCTTGAGTCATTAAAAAATCTTTGAAACTCTGTTTTACTATTACTAAATCCAATCCTTTTTCCGAAATAATTTGTCTATTAAAAAAAAGATTGAAATTAGAATAGTTCAAGATTAGATTCACTCCAAAAGTATCCATCGTGTGTTTTTTTAATGCTTCTTTTATGTCTTTCGAAGGAATGTTTTTCACATTATACTTATTGTCTTTTAAATAATTTGGATTTTCGGCTCCGGCATGATCTGCAGTTAAAAAAAGTAAATAATTGTCTTTGCCAACTTTAGCATCCAAATAGCTTAGAAAAGTAGACAAAGTTTCGTCTAAGCGTAAATAAGTATCTTGCAATTCTATCGAACGAGGACCAAATTCGTGTCCCACGTAATCCGTAGAAGAAAAACTAACCGTTAGAAAATCTGTTATTTCATCTTTTCCTAATGCTTCACTTTCAATAGCTTTCATGGCTAAATCAGCCAGAATATCATTTCCAAAAGGAGATGTTCGCAGTACATCGGCTCCTTTTTCTGCATGTATTTTATTCAAATTGTACGGAAAAATCGGCGCAGCAGTTTTATCGATTTTGCCCTCATAAGGATTGTCATCCGACAGACTTTCATTATACTCAGTTATTGGTTTCAATAAATCCCAACCCTTGTTTATGTATTGTAAATGTCTCTTTTCTTGATTGAAATCATTTAACCAATCCGGGAGTTTTTTTCCATAAAAAGAACTCGAAATAAATGCTCCTGTATTGCTATACCAAAAAGCCCAATCAGCAAAATGACCTGCGGGTAATATAGCACCACGGTCTTTCAAACTCATTCCTATTACTTTTCCTTTAAAGTTGGTTGCCATTTTTAATTCATCAGTAATGGTAGTGCTTAATAGGTTTTTAGGAGACATTGCCCCTTCTTTTTCTGTTCCGTTACCAAGTGTTGTAACAGTACTATCATCGGCGCAATACATGTCTTTTCCTAACGACCGGTTAAACCATTCATTACCAACGATTCCATGCGTAGAGGGAGCTGCTCCAGTATAAATTGAAGCGTGACCAGGTGCCGTATAGGTCGGCATATAATCGAAATGCATGTTATGAAAAGTATAACCCTGATTCATTAATCGCTTAAAACCATTGGACGAAAAATCATCTGAAAATCGGTATAAATATTCCATTCGCATTTGATCCACAACAATTCCAACAACTAATTTTGGACGTTTTTGGGCTTGGATTTGAACACTTAAAAACAAAATAAACGATAATAAAAACAGTTTTTTCATAGTACACTTTTATAATGGTAAAAATACAGATTCCCTTTTTGAAACTATAATTATAGATACCATTTGACTAAAAATTAATTTTATCTTAAACTTTATCCATCATTCAAAATTAGAAATATTATAAACAATAATTCTATTATCATAATTAATATAAAGCTGTTTTCGATTGCCTTGTTTTTTTCGTGTAATTATATAAATTGTGGCATCTTCGCCATTATTGTCTCGACAAGCAAAAGTATTTATGCTATCCGTTTCGCTTTGTTCGATAGGCAAATATTCTATAATTTCAAAAACCTGAATCGCTTCTGAATGAATAATGATTCTATTTTTATCCGTATCCAATTTGACTAATATATTCACTAAATCCAAATCAGACCATTTTCCCCATTTTCCATTTTGCGTTTTTTCTAAAACACTTAAACCAGAAGTTTTAAACTTATAAGTTTGTGCATACGAATAATTTGAACCTATAAATAGAAAAACAAGAAAAACAATTATTTTAACATTCGCCATTATTTACAAATTTTGGAGGTGCTCAAAAGTAATAAAATTAGATTCTAAAACCACCTTTTTAATATAACAAGATAGAAAGTTATTGTTTTACTATTTTTCCACTTTTAGAAAAACCCTTCCAATTTATTTTATAAAAGTAGATGCCGCTTTTTAAGGATTTTAACGAAATCGTTGGTGATTCATTAGATAGATATCCTTGTAAAACTTTTTGACCTATAACATCAAAAATCACAATCGAATTAGAATCAGACTTTGTTTTAGCATTAACAGAAAGTTCGTCTTTTGTAGGATTTGGATAAACGACAAACTCATTATTTTCAAATTCAACTACAGATAAGCCGTTGGACAAAGCCAAATTAAAATCAGGAATCCCGTAACCAAATTGATTGGTTGGGTTTGAATACCTATCCGAAGATTGCGTTACTAATTGTTTGATTTCTTGGGCAGTTTTTGTGGGTAAAGCTTGCATCAAACAAGCAATCATGCCTGCAGTAATAGGACACGAAAACGAAGTACCTTCGCTAGTATTTGTTATAATACCTGCAACATTAGAAAAATAAGGATTTTGTCCCTGAGCCGTTACATCGGGTTTTACACGACCATCAAAACTTGGACCAATGGAACTAAAAGTAGCATACGTTTCATCGGATTTTACAGCGCCAACTGCTATTACATTCAGGGCTTCGGCAGGAACTCCAATGTGTTTTTCGGATGTTCTGCCTTCATTTCCAGCACTTGCCACCACCACAATCCCTTTGTCAAAAGCAATATTTGCCCCTTTTGAAGCAAATGCCGAATTTCCTGTCATATCAGAATATGTATAGCTATACTTAGTATTATCAAAACCAAAATAGCCCAAAGAACTGGTTATAATATCCACTCCTAGTCGATCTGCTTCCTCAGCCGCTTCGACCCAATTTGATTCTTCAACTGGATTTTCTGAGGCAACATCTTCAGTAATAAACAAATAATAATTGGCATCGGGTGCAGTTCCTACTAGCTGACCGTCTTTATAACCTCCCATAAAAGAGAGTACCGTAGTTCCGTGAGAATCTCCTACGTAAAAGTTACTGATTTTACTTACATAATTATAACCGCCCAAAATTTGATTATTAGTACGCAATCGTTCAAAGGGTTGTATGGTATTCACACTCGGGAAACCTGAATCCAAAACCGCTATTATTTTTCCAGATCCGGTATAATTTAATTGATGCAACAAATGCCCGTTGAGCATTTGAATTTGATTAGCAGAATTCCCATAATTGTAATTTATTGAGGTTTGAGCCTCTTTCCCTTCTGAAATGATTTTATTTTTTTCCGCAATTCTGCTGTTAAATGTACTTGGATTTTCTTCTGTAATCCTGCTATTAGATAGGTTTAAAATTTCATCTGCAAAGTCGACTCTAGACACAAAAGACAACAATTTCAAAGCATTGATATTTGTTTGAGTGCCTCGAATATGCAAACAATTGAGCCATTTTGATTTGGCTTTTACCGTAATCCCTGCAGAAACCGTAATTTGATCGATATAGGATTCGAAAATAGGCACATCCGAAATATCTAAAGCAATATTTTGAGCGGTTCTTCGGTCTAAAGCTCTTTGAGTGAGCATTGTTAGAGGATTATTAAAATAGGTTTCTGAATTTGGCTTATCCTTAAAATAGACCCAAGCATCTTCAACTTGAGAAAATGAAACAACGTAAATAAAAAAGAATAAAATTAAATAACACTTTTTCATATTCATATTTTTAAAATTTAAATTTAAGAAATCACTCCCGAACCAACTAATTCGTCTCCTAAATACCAAGCTACAAATTGTCCTTCAGTAATAGCGGATTGCGGCTCATCAAAAGCAACATACATGCCACTTTCAAATTGGTATAAAGTAGCTTTTTGCAACCCTTGACGGTATCGAATTCTAGCCATAACTTCCAATTTTTCCCCAATATTCAAAGTTATATCTTCTCGAATCCAATGCACTTCCGATTTTTCAATGAACAAAGTGTTTCTGAATAATCCTGGATGTTGACTTCCTAATCCGGTATAAATAGTATTAGTTTCTACATTGGTTGCAATGATAAACAAAGGATCTGTTGTACCTCCGACATTTAACCCTTTACGTTGACCAATTGTAAAATAATGAGCTCCTTGATGTTTGCCGACAACTTTTCCCATTTCTGGAGTGTAAGCTATTTTTTTTGATGCTAAAGCCAGTTCTTCTTCAACGGAAAGATTAGCAATTTTTTCTAAAGTATAAATAGAATCGTTCTTATCAATTTGAATAATCAATCCTTCTTTGGGTTGTAATTTTTGTTGCAAAAATTCGGGTAATCGTACTTTGCCTATAAAACACAAACCTTGAGAATCTCGTTTTTCGGCAGTAACTAAATCGAGTTGTGTGGCGATTTCACGCACTTCGGGTTTTGTCAATTCTCCAATAGGAAATAATGATTTTGCAAGTTGTTCTTGAGATAATTGACAAAGAAAATAAGATTGATCTTTGTTATTGTCGGCTCCAGCCAAAAGTTGGTATATTTTTTTTCCCTCAACTTCAATTTCTCCTTTACGACAATAATGTCCTGTTGCAACATAATCGGCTCCAAGACTTAAAGCGATTTTCATAAAAACATCGAATTTTATTTCTCGATTACAAAGTACATCTGGGTTTGGAGTCCTCCCCTTTTCGTATTCATTGAACATGTAATCGACAATTTTTTCTTTGTAAGCTTCACTTAAATCAACAGTTTGAAATGGAATTCCGAGTTTTTCGGCTACTAATAAAGCATCATTACTGTCTTCAAGCCATGGACATTCGTTAGAAATTGTTACTGAATCATCATGCCAATTTTTCATAAATAACCCAATAACCTCGTAGCCTTCTTGTTGCAATAAATAAGCAGCAACACTTGAATCTACCCCACCAGAAAGTCCTACAACTACTCGTTTCATTTTAAATTGATTACCATTTTATAAGCTAACAAAGTTACAAAGATTAATTACAGTTTAGTGAGTGTTGAATACTATTTTGACTTTGATTTTTGTTCAGGATAACTCATATTGGTTTCTTTTATCAATTTTCCTTTTTCGTAAAATTGCCAAATTCCTGATTTTTTTCCGTTAACAAATTTCCCTTTTGAAACAAGATTACCTTCAGTATCTCTAAAAATAGCAACTCCATTGTAACTATTATTCTTATAATTTGATTCCTCAATTAAAACACCGCTTTGAGTGTATATTTTACAAATTCCCTCCTTATAATTATTCTTATAATTTGTTTCTTCAGCTGTTTTTCCGTCAGGATAAAAAACAGTGCGTAAACCTTCTAATTTTCCATTCTTATAATTTTCAAAAGTCATTATCGAAGTTGATGCTTTGTGATAATATTTCCATTGCCCTTCATATAATTTATTGACAACCCTGCCTTCGCTTACTTTATTTTTATTTATATCATAAAAAATAGTGTAGGCGGAATTGTCTTTTGAATTAAACTCCCGAGTAGCAATTATTCTTTTGGTCTTTGTGTCATCAAAAAAAGTAAAAACTCCAACTTCATTCCCATGAGAAAAAACACCTTCGTATCGGGGTCTCTTTGATTCTTCATACACCCCTTTCCAAAATCCCTCTTTTTTTCCAGTAGCATCCAACTGATTCAACTTACTTTGAGCGTTTATATTAAAGGTGTTGAAAATTAATACTATGATTGCAATTAGTGATTTCATTATTTTATTCCTAATTTATTGTTGAACTATAAATGGTTTCGATTATAAAAATGGTGCATTTTAAATTTAAATCATCAAGTAAATTTGTATTCATACCTGTTTAATAAATTTTCAAATATAAAACATTAAAAATATCTTGTTTATTAAAAATTCATTTATACTTTTATCAACTAACAAACAAATAGTAAAAAAATTGTCTAATTTTATTTTTGTTCAACTCATTTTAAATATATTTGAACAAAAAAAACACTTAAAAAACAAAACTTATGAAAATTATTTCAACGCTAAAAAAAGGATTATTGATTCTAGCTTTATCAACATTTATTACATCTTGTGATGATGATAACTCAACAGTGTCAGACGGAACAATAACAGCTATTGCTGCTTCGAGCCGTGATTTTGATATTTTAACTGAAGCTTTAAATGAAGTGAATCTAGCCGAAACACTTCGAGGCACTGGACCTTACACCGTATTTGCTCCAACTGACGAGGCATTTGTTAAATTTTTAAAAACAACCCCATACAAAACGATTAAAGAGGTTCCTAAAAACATATTAACACAAATTTTATTAAACCATGTGGTTAGCGGTGCTAAACAATCAACAGGACTTACTACAGGATATATAAAAACACTAGCCAAGAACACAGGTTCTGGTACAAATACAATGAGCATGTATGTTGAATTGACATCAGGTGTAATGCTTAATGGCGTAGCAAAAGTTGAAACAGCTGATATTATTGCAACCAACGGTGTTATCCATGCTGTTGATAAAGTGATTAACTTACCAACTATAGTTACACATGCAGCAGCTAATAAAAATTTCACCTCTTTAGTTGGTGCACTTTCTGGTGCTGGACAACCTGATTTTTTAGGTATACTTTCTGGAACTGGAACTTTTACAGTCTTTGCTCCTACAAATACTGCTTTTACAAGTTTAAATACAGAGTTAGTTGGAGGAATTGCTGGTGTATCGGCACCAAATCTGACCAAAGTACTACAATACCATGTCGTAAACGGCAGTGTATTATCAGGTAGTCTTACTGAAGGATTACTACCAACGCTAGTAAATCAAAATTTCACCGTATCGTTGACCGGAGGTCCTAAAATTATTGATGTTAATAAAAGAACTTCAAATATTACTGTTGTTGATGTTCAATGTTCAAATGGAGTAATTCATGTTTTAGATAAAGTACTTTTACCTAAACTATAATAGTTACAGCCTTTTATATAAAAAAAGACCCCAAACTAAATTTTAGTTTGGGGTCTTTTGATTTAAGTCAGTATTTTTTACTTTTTATTCTTCGCTTTTTGAGCTTCGGCTTGTTCCATTGCAGCTTGTAATCTTTGCTGAAACTTACCTTGTTTTTTAGGTTCTTTCAATTTATTTTCTTGAATTTGAGCGTGAATTTTATCACTATCAACTATATAATTTTTAATGACGAACATAATTCCAATGGTAATCAAATTTGAAATAAAATTATACAAACTCAATCCAGCTCCATAACTATTAAAGAAAATAAGCATCATTATAGGCGAAAGATAAATCATAATCTTCATCATTTTCGCCATATCTGGCATGCCTTCTTGTTGTGGGGCTGCCATTTGCTGATCGCCAGAAGTCATTTTCATGTAAAAGAAAATAGCAATTGAAGCAAGTATTGGAAACAAACTAACATGATCGCCATACAACGGAATATGAAAAGGCAATTTGAAAATTTGGTCAAAAGAAGATAAATCATCTGCCCAAAGAAATCCTTTTTGTCTCAACTCAAAAGCGGAGGGAAAAAACTGGAATGAAGCGTACATAAACGGGATTTGAATCAAAGCCGGAATACAACCAGCCATAGGATTTACACCTGCTTTATTATACAATTTCATCGTTTCCTGTTGTTTTTTCATCGGGTCTTTTTTGAATTTCTCTCCCAATTCAGTAATTTCTGGTCGCAACACTTTCATCTTAGCTTGTGATAAGAATGATTTGTATGTGATTGGAGACATGGCGATTTTTATCAATATGGTAAAAATTATGATAGCAATTCCATAAGAAATATAAGAACTTAAAAAACCAAATAAGGGAATAAAAATAAATTTGTTTATCCACCCAAAAATCCCCCAACCTAATGGAATTACTTTTTCTAAATTTTTATCATACGATTTTAATATTTTATAATCGGATGGTCCTAAATACCAACTCATTTTATAATCCAATTCTCCATTAGAAAACGCTAAAGGAACATTTGCCTTAAATTGTTTCGTAAACGTTGTATCTATTGTTTCATCAACAACAAGATTATTCGATTGCAATTTTGATGTTTCAAAAGGCGTATCTGTCAATAATATTGAAGTAAAAAAATGTTGCTTAAAAGCAATGTAGTTGAGCTTAACCGGAGTTTCTTCTTTATCATTTCCTTGACCTACATAATCGTTTTTTTCTTCGTCATATTCAAAATAAACTTCAGTATATCGATTTTCATAAGAAACACTTTTCTCGTTTCTGGTCGATTTCAAATTCCATTCTAAATCCAAAGGTTTACTCGTATTCAATACTTTGTTTAATCCTTGCGAACGAAGGTCAAAACCAATCATATAATCTTTTGGTTTCAAAACGTATTTGTATTCTAAAAATTCATTTGCTCCCGATTTCAATTTCATAGACAGTATTTGATCTTCCCCAACTTTTGATACTGTTGGTTCAAAATACAAGTCTTTGGTATTCAAAGTACGATTATCTGCCGTTTGTAGTTGAATATTCAAATTAGCATTATTGTCTTTTATCAATTCTACTAATTGACCTGAACCTTTCTTGAACTTTTCGAATTTCTTCAAAGTAGCTTCGGCGATAAAACCCCCTTTATTGGCTATTTTCAATTTTATAACTTCATTTTCGATAGTCGTAAAATCACTTTTGGCTGATGGAAGTGTAGCAGAATAAGCAAAGTTTCCTAAATTTTTTTGAAATTGAGCCAATTGGGTAGAATCCCCAGCAGCAACAACTACAGGAGCGGTTACCGTAGGATTGGCAATAGCTTTATTCGTTTTATCTGTCTTTGCGAGTTGTTCTTTTTTTACTTTTTCAGCAGCTATTGTTGCTTCCGAAGGCTGATTTTGGTACATGATCCAAATTAATATTCCAAATATTAATACGAAACCAATAATCGAATTGAGGTCTAATTTTTTTTCTTCCATTTTGTTTTGTCATTGCGAGGCACGAAGCAATCTCACGTTGCATTTTTACTACTATTTCTTCTTTGCTTTTACCACAGCTGCCACAAAATTCACAAAAAGTGGGTGTGGATTTTCAACGGTACTTTTATATTCAGGGTGATATTGAACTCCAATATAGAAAGGATGGTCTTCTAATTCTACAATTTCTACCAAACCCGTTTCAGGATTGAATCCCGAAGCTTTTAATCCTGCTTTTTCTAATGCTGCTAAATACTGACTATTGAATTCATACCGATGACGATGGCGTTCAGAAATAGAACTTGAACCATACACTTTGTATGCTAAAGTATTGGGTTTTATCTCGCATTTCCATGCTCCAAGACGCATGGTTCCTCCTTTGTCTGTAATTGTTTTTTGTTCCTCCATCAAACAAACAACAGGATGTTTTGTTTTGGAATTCATTTCTGTTGAATTGGCATCAGTATAACCCAATACATTTCTTGCATATTCGATAGTTGCCATTTGCATACCCAAACAAATTCCGAAAAAAGGCATTTTGTTTTCTCGAGCATACCGTATCGCCTCAATTTTCCCTTCAATTCCTCTTTCTCCAAAACCTGGAGCAACTAAAATACCGTCTAAATCTGCAAATTTTTCAGCTACATCGCTAGCATCCAAAAATTCTGAATGTATCGAAATTACATTTACTTTGGTTTCATTGGCAGCACCTGCATGGATAAAAGCTTCCAATATAGATTTATAACAATCTTGCATTTCGACATATTTCCCGATCAAACCAATATTTACAGTATGTTTTGGGTGTTTCAATCGTCGCAAAAAAGTATTCCAATGTTTTAAGTCAGGAGCTGCTTTTTTAGGCAAATCTAATTTTTTTAATGCCACAACATCCAATCCTTCTTCCAACATCAAATTGGGTACTTCATAAATAGTAGAAGCATCAATAGACTGGATAACCGCTTCTCGTTTCACGTTGCAAAACAAAGCTAATTTATTTCTGATTTCGATGGAAATTTCGTGTTCCGTTCTACAAACTAATATATCGGCTTTGATACCGCTTTCCATCAAAGTTTTTACGGAATGTTGCGTTGGTTTTGTTTTTAATTCTCCAGCGGCAGCCAAATAAGGAATCAAAGTCAGGTGAATAACAATAGCATTGCTTTCGCCCAAATCCCAAACCAATTGACGAACCGATTCGATATAGGGCAAGGATTCAATATCACCAACAGTTCCACCGATTTCAGTAATTACAATATCAAAATCACCAGATTCTCCTAGCAACTGCATTCTTTCCTTGATTTCGTTGGTAATATGTGGAACAACCTGAACCGTTTTTCCAAGAAATTCTCCTCTTCGCTCTTTTTCAATAACCGAAAGATAAATTCTACCCGTAGTTACATTGTTCGCTTGAGAAGTTGGAACATTCAAAAAACGCTCGTAATGCCCTAAATCCAAATCGGTTTCGGCACCATCATCAGTAACATAACATTCCCCGTGTTCATAAGGATTTAGCGTACCTGGATCAACATTAAGATACGGGTCGAACTTTTGGATTGTAGTTCGATATCCTCTTCCTTGTAATAATTTTGCCAACGAAGCCGCAATAATTCCTTTCCCTAAAGAAGAAGTTACTCCGCCTGTAACAAAAATATATTTTGTTTGATTCATTCTATTGTTGTTGTAGTTGTTGCGTTTGGTGTGTTTTTTAGCAAATTAAGTTTGCAAAAACGATGCAAAAATACAATTATATATTGAGAAAAAACTAATTTGAAATTGAGATAATTTAGATTATATTTTTCTATAATTTAATGAACGGAAAGCCAATAAAATTACAACATCCCATTGTATTTTCTAATAAACCATTCAGAGGATAAAGTAATTGCAAGTAAAACAAGCAACCAAACCCAATCTACTAAAGGTGTTTTACTGATGATTTCTTTTTGTACCGCTTTGTAATTATCATTTTCCAAAAGGGATTTTATTAAACCATCAACCTGATTTGGATGATATACTTTGCCGTTGGTTTGGGTAGCTAACTGATTCAGTTTTTCGAGATCAGGATTTACAAATTGCTTTTCAATGTCAAAATCTAAGACTTCAAAATGACCAGAATAGCTCGTATTTGAATTTAATTCTTTGACTGAAAAATCATAATTACCAGATGCAAGTCCGTCAAGATTAACCTTAAAAAAATTAGTCGCTTTTAGTAAATCGTAATTTTTTGTTTGTTTCGTCTTTGTGTTTTTTAGTGAAATTGACAAACGGGCTTTTTCATCGAATTCATAGTTCTTATTAAAGTACTGTGCCGAAATTTCGATAGGATTGCCCGAATTATAAATAATCTCACTATTTACAATCAAGGATTTTTTCGAATTTTTAGAAGCTAAGAACTGAATAATTTTATCTATAAAAATATCAAACTTTTCAAAAGATTGATTGTCAATGTGACTTTGTAAGCGCCATTTCCAAAGATTTTCTCCTAAAAGAAAAGCGGAACGGTTGTTTTGATTTTCGACAAATGCCAATTGAGGAGAGTTCGTTTGCATTGTTCTAATTCTCGAAGAAAGTAAAGTAGAAACATTCCCTTTTGTCGTTACTGTTCCAAAAGGATTTTGCAAAGGAGGAAAGTTTTCAAAACCTATATTATCTATGGCAAAAAGATTAAACTGCGAATTAAATTCGGCTAAATAATCTTCTTTTTGGCTACTCATTTTAAAAATTAAATTGGATTGCTGTTGGTTCAAAAAATTAAAATCGGTATGATTCCCTGTTATAATAAAGGTATTGATCCCTGCCAATTTTATGTTTTCAAAAACCGATTTGAATTCAACTGTTGGTTGATATAAAATTAGAATATTGAAATCCTTTACTGTTTTGATTTCTTTTGGCTTAACGGTAGTTACTTTTCGCTGCGCATTCGTTTCGATGGATCGTTTTAAAGCTCCAATATCGGGATGATTTATTGGCGAAACAATAGCCACATTCGTTTTCTGGTCTATTACTTCTACAGCGAAATTCTTGGTATTATTGTAGGTGTTTTTTTCTTTTTCATTAGATGAAATTTTAGCTTTAAAAACCTGCAATCCAACTTTGTCAGCAGGAAGTAAAACAGTAACAATGGCTGATTTTTTTGATGGGGAAAACGATACCCTTTGGGTACTCAAAATCGAATTTGCTTGGGAAATACTAAAATTAGTGGTTATGCTTTTGTTTCCAGAATACTGCAAAAAGACTTCTACAGGAAATTTATTCTTCTGAAAGGCATATTTATTGACATTCAATTGATTTATTTTTAAATCCAAAAATCGTGTTGTATCGCCAACAATCAAAGGATAAACAGCATTGTTCTTATCAAAAGAATAAACATAATCATTGCCCGAAGTTTGGTTTCCATCGGTAATTAAAACCGTTGGAAAAGTGGTGTTCTTGTATATACTTTTCAAACTTTTGGCTACTTCATCCAAATTGGTTTGAGTTCCTTTAAAATTAAATTCCTCTGATTGTTGAAATTCACTGTCAAATTGATACGATTGTACCTCAAATTTATTTTGTAAATCTTTGTTTTGGACAAGTTTTTTGAATAATTCTAAAGAGGCTTCTTTAGCTTTCAAATCTACGATAGAACTCGAATTATCGACTACAATTGGCAGTGGAGTTTTAATAGTTTCGAGCTTTTTACGTGTGATTATTGGATTAATCAGTAAAACTAATATTCCGAAAATGGATAAAAAACGCAAAAAAGCTAAAACCCAATTTACTCTTAATTTGGTTTTAGCTTTATAAAAATATTGAAAAAAAGACAAACCACCCGCTAGTAGCAAAGAGAGCAATAGTAATAGAATGGTGTTTGTTGTCATGTTTTTTTTAAGTAAGCATTCCTCCACACACATTCAAAACTTGACCTGTAACATACCCACTCATATCCGAAGCTAAGTACAGACAAGCATTGGCAACATCTAATGTTGTTCCGCCGCGTTTTAATGGAATTCCATCTCTCCAATTTTGAACGACTTCATCACTCAATTTCGCTGTCATTTCGGTTTCAATAAATCCTGGTGCAATGGCATTACAACGAATATTACGAGAGCCTAATTCAAGAGCGACCGATTTTGTAAAACCTATAACTCCAGCCTTAGAAGCGGCGTAATTCGTTTGACCTGCATTTCCAGAAACACCTACAACACTACTCATATTTATTATTGAACCCGCACGTTGCTTCAAAAAAGTTCTTTGAATGGCTTTGGTCATATTGAAAACTGATTTTAGATTAACATCTATAACTTGATCAAAATCGGCTTCGGACATTCGCATCAAAAGATTGTCTTTAGTAATTCCGGCATTATTAATCAAAATATCAACTGTCCCAAATTCTGCCAAAACAGCATCCACAAAAGTTTGTGCTTCATTAAAATCGGCAGCATTCGATTGATATCCTTTTGCTTTAATGCCTAATGCGTTTAATTCATTTTCTAATGCTAATGCAGATTCAACCGAAGAACTGTACGTAAATGCTACATTAGCACCGTGTTTTGCAAAAACTTCTGCAATTCCTTTTCCAATACCTCGACTAGCTCCTGTGATAATAGCTACTTTTCCTTCTAGTAATTTCATAATAATATTTAAGTGGTTATTTTTACTTTGCTACAATTTAAAAAAAATTAAATTATATCCTTTGGTCTATTGTTGATGTATGTAGTATTTATGCGGTTTCAAATATATAATAAATCCTTTTTTAAAAAAAATAGAATTTGAACCACTTTCTTCTAAAGTGAATTTTAAACAAAAAGTTTAATTTCATTTCTTTAGTTATTTGGTATATAATTTAGACCATCTTGTTATAAAAACATTAAGTTTAATAATATTTATTCAAATTTGAATATAAAGTCTCAAAAAAAAATATATTTTTGTTAAAATTTAAAAAATTTTAGAAACATGTATAAAATAATTACATCACTAGTTGTATTCCTTACTTTATTTACAGCTTCAGCGCAGGTCCCTGTGGTGGACACAATAATCAGCAAAGATAAATCACCTTACAATACTTGGTCTATTGAGGTAAACATTGGCTCGAATAAAGCAGTTCGACCTTTTTCACCAGGTTATGCTGTTTCAGGAGATAGCCGTTTTTTGAATATTACAGGAATCAATCACTTTGATATTGGTATTCGTAAGATGTTGAATACTAAGTTTGGATTTAAATTTGATTTAGCATCCGACGTTATTGAGAGCCAAGATGGTGTAACGGATTCCAAAAGTTTTCAAACTACTCAGAATAGAATAGCACTTCAAGGTGTTGCTAATGTCGGTCGACTATTAAATTTTGAATCATTTACCAAAAGATTTGGATTATTAGCCCATGGAGGGGTTCAGATAAGCAAACTTACTGGTAAACTAAGTAGGATTATTACCGAAAATAACGGAGGCTACATGGTGGGTCTTTCACCTCAATTTAAAATAGCCAATAAGCTAGTTGCTAATTTTGATTTTTCAGTGTTAGTAAATAGTCGCCAGCATTTAACATGGAATGGTAGAGAAAATTCAATATCTAACAACTTATCTGGCGAAATGAATGTATTAAGTTTTGGTTTAACCTTGTATTTAGGTAATAAAAAAGAACATGCGGATTGGTATATTCCTGTTGCTCCTAAACAAGATCCTGCGATACAGAAAAGCCTAGCGGAGTTAGAATTATTAATAAAAGATGCTGATATTGATGGTGTTCCCGATCATATTGATTTACAAAACAACACTCCTAAGAATTTAGTTGTGGATAGTAGAGGTAGATACATCGATTTAAACACAAACAATATTCCAGATGAATTAGAACCAAAAGTTGAAACTCCTGTAAAAGAAACGGCTGTCGCAACAAACACAAATACTGTAATTACCCCAGAGAATATTACAGACATTAGATTAGAATTTGGTATTGTTGATATTTATTATGATGTAAATAAGACCCTGCCAGTTGAACGCTCAACAAGTGTTTTAAATAATTTAATAAAATTTTTAAAGAAATATCCAGAAACCAAAATTGTACTTACAGGTTATGCTGATGTAACTGGAAATGCTGAGGCAAATATTGTTTTAGCAAACAAAAGAGCTGAAAATCTGAAAAATTATTTTATTTCAAATGGTATTGATTCCTATAGAATGACTACAAGTGGAAATGGTGTTGACCAAGCTAGTAAGGTAGATAATGACAACAGTCTTCAAATAGCAAGAAGAGTATCGATTACTTTGCAATAATAAGACGTTAAAAAAACATAAAAAGGCTGATTTAACAATGTTAAATCAGCCTTTTTTTATGGCTGAATTTGCAGAAAACTTAATTAAAAATAGTTTAAACAAAAAGTTATAGCTTCAATTCCTAAGCAATAATATTTTATATTTGTAATCATTTTAAATCAAGATGGATTCATTAAAAAAACGTTGGGGAATTACTTCTAATTCTCAACTTGCCATTATATTTATCGTTTTTGCAATCACTGGTTCCGCTTCGGCCTGGCTCTCTAAACCGCTATGCATTTGGCTAGGCATTACTAAAGAAGGTTTCCATTTTTGGTTTACCCCTGTTCGATTACTATTAATTTTTCCTATCTATAAGGTACTTCTAGTTTTTATAGGATTCCTTTTTGGACAATTTCAGTTTTTTTGGGCTTTCGAAAAAAAAATGCTCAAACGAATGGGATTGGGATTTCTGCTTAAAGAATAAAGTTTTAATCAAATTCAGGAAAGCGAATCGATTAAGATATTTATAGAAATCATTTAAAATCTTTGTTACTTTGCGAAAACTATTTCAAAGATGATTCAGGCAAAAAACATATACAAATACTACAATCAACTTCAAGTACTCAAGGGGGTGGATTTGCACATCCAAAAAGGCGAAATCGTTTCTATCGTTGGAGCTTCGGGTGCCGGAAAAACAACTTTACTACAAATTCTGGGTACCTTAGACCACCCGAGCTTGAAAAGCGAACAGATCGAAGCTAAACCGAGCCAACAAGAGTCCAAAAGTGGCTCGAACTCAGAAAACACAATAGAATTGCGTATTAACGGTCAAGATATTTTGACGATGAACGACAAAACCTTATCGCAATTCCGAAACTTAAATTTGGGTTTTATTTTCCAATTTCATCAATTGTTACCAGAATTTACAGCTTTAGAAAACGTTTGTATTCCGGCTTACATCGCCAATAAATCCCAAAAGGAAGCAGAAACCGAAGCCAAAAGATTATTAGACTATCTAGGACTTTCGCACCGAATTCATCATAAACCCAATGCACTTTCGGGAGGAGAGCAACAACGTGTAGCGGTAGCAAGAGCTTTAATCAACAAACCCGCCATTATTTTTGCCGATGAGCCATCGGGAAATCTCGACACCCTTTCGGCAGAAAACCTTCACCAATTGTTTTTTAAACTGCGGGACGAATTGGGTCAAACTTTTGTGATAGTAACCCACAATGAGGAACTAGCCAATATGGCGGATCGAAAACTAGTCATGGTAGATGGATTGATTAGTTAGGTAGGTAGCAGATTGTAGATTTCAGATTGTAGATTGTAGATTTTTGTTTTTTGACTTTGACTTTTGACTTTTGACTTTTGACTTTGACTTTTGACTTTGACTTTGACTTTTGACTTTGACTTTTGTCCCGAGGCTTCGGGATGACTTTTGATTTTGACCTTTGATTTTGACTTTTGAATTTGTTTTTTGAATTTGTTTTTTGATTTATAAATAGCAGTAAAATTTCGAATATCCATTTATTAAACAATGACTAAATCCGAACTCCAAACCTTCCTTGACGAAAAGGTTTTGCAATACAACACCCTCGATTTTATCGACAGTGACCCTGTACAAATTCCGCATTTATTTTCTCTAAAAGAGGACATTGAAATCGCTGGTTTTTTGAGTGCTACTATCGCTTGGGGCAACCGAAAAATGATTATCAAAAACGCCCATAAGATGATGGATTTAATGGGGAATTCCCCTTATGATTTTGTGCTATCGCATCGTGAAGCAGATTTACAACGATTGGATTCCTTTGTGCACAGAACGTTCAACGGTCAGGATTTTGCTAGTTTCATCAGAAGTTTAAAATATATTTACAAAACTCACGGCGGATTAGAAGCTGTTTTTGCTAAAAATCAAGAAACAGATTCGATGCAAAAAAGCATTTCTGAATTCAAGAACTTATTTTTTGAAACCCACAGTAGCAAACTGAAAAATCAAATTCCGCATCAATACAGAACTCAAAAACATATTTCCGACCCAATGAAGGGCTCAGCAGCCAAACGCCTCAATATGTACCTGCGCTGGATGTGTCGTCAAGACAACAAAGGGGTCGATTTAGGTATTTGGAAAAGCATTTCGCCTTCACTCCTATCCTGCCCTTTGGATATACATTCGGGAAATGTAGCTCGAAAACTAGGATTGCTTACCAGAAAACAAAACGACGGCAAAGCCTTATTAGAATTAGACACCCAACTCCGATTACTCGACCCGAATGATCCCGTGAAATATGATTTTGCTCTGTTTGGATTGGGTGTTTTTGAGGGGTTTTGAGTCCTTAAATAATGGTCAATTTTTTGGTAAATTGTTTGTTGCTTTTTTCTAACTTCGATAGTCAGTTATAAAAAAAATCACCATTAGCTGCAGTGAAATCTGGCATGAGCACCTATAACCGAGAATTTCTTTGTTTATATTAAAATAATAAGTGTTACCAATTAGAACATTGCAAACTTGACACAGTTAGAATTGGAAGAAAAAAAAGCTATAAATACTCTAGAAACATAAAAACCAACATTCTTACCCCAAAATCAGAATTTTGATTTTTATTAAATCCCAATCAACTTCACTATCTTTGTGCTTCCAAAAATTGATATATGAATACTGTTTTAGAGAATACTTTGCCGTTAGAAACCCAAAACGATACCCAAACGAGTCTTTCTAAACCAAAATGGCTGAGAGTAAAACTGCCTATTGGACAAAAATATACGGAACTTCGTGGTTTGGTCGACAAATACAAACTAAACACTATTTGCACCTCGGGCAGTTGTCCCAATATGGGCGAATGTTGGGGCGAAGGAACCGCTACCTTTATGATTTTAGGCAACATTTGTACGCGTTCTTGTGGTTTTTGTGGGGTAAAAACAGGCAGACCTGAAACCGTAGATTGGGCTGAACCCGAAAAAGTAGCGCGTTCTATTAAAATCATGAATATCAAACATGCCGTAATCACAAGCGTAGATAGAGATGATTTGAAAGATGGCGGTTCTATTATTTGGATAGAAACGATTAAAGCGATTCGCAGAATGAACCCGAACACCACGCTCGAAACCTTAATTCCTGATTTTCAAGGAATCGAAAAAAACATAGATCGAATCGTAGAAGCCAATCCTGAAGTGGTTTCGCATAATGTAGAAACCGTTCGCCGATTGACTCGTGAAGTTCGTATTCAAGCCAAATACGACCGAAGTCTTGAAGTATTGAGATACCTAAAAGAAAAAGGCATCAACCGAACCAAATCGGGGATTATGCTGGGTCTTGGCGAGGCCGAAAAAGAAGTTTTTCAAACCATGCAGGATTTAAAAAAGGCTAATGTAGATGTAGTAACCATTGGTCAGTACCTTCAACCCAGTAAAAAACATCTACCTGTAAAGGAGTTTATAACCCCAGAACAATTTGCTAAATATGAAGCTTTCGGACTAGAATTAGGCTTTCGCCATGTAGAAAGTGGTCCCTTAGTTCGATCGTCTTACAAAGCTCAAAAACATATACTTTAAAAAAGTTTATTTGGTTAATCGTTTATTCGTTTAACCAATTTGACAAATAGCTGATTAACCGAACAACCCCAAATACTTTGAAAATAAGAATTGCCATAAATGGTTTTGGAAGAATTGGTCGCAATGTATTTCGACTGCTCTTAAACCATCCCTCTATCGAGGTCGTTGCTATAAATGACATTGCCGACACAAAAACTATGGCTCACCTAGTTAAATACGATAGTATTCATGGTATTTTGCCTTTTGAAGTATCTTATGATAATAATGGAATCATTGTTGAGAAAAACCATTTTTTATTTTTTCATGAAAAAAGTATAGCAAACCTGGATTGGAAATCTTTAAACATTGATTTTGTAATAGAATCTAGTGGAAAATATTCCACTTTTGATGAAATTAACGCACATATTTTGTCTGGAGCCAAAAAAGTAATTCTTTCCGCTCCATCAGAAGTAGACTCAATCAAAACCATTGTACTTGGTGTAAACGATTATATTCTTGACGGTACTGAAACTATTATTTCTAATGCCAGTTGCACCACCAATAACGCAGCGCCAATGATTAAAATCATTAATGAGCTTTGTGGTATAGAACAAGCTTACATCACAACAATTCATTCTTATACAACTGATCAGAGTTTACACGACCAACCCCACAAGGATTTGCGCAGAGCGAGAGGCGCAAGCCAATCTATAGTTCCTACCACAACTGGTGCAGCGAAGGCATTGACCAAAATTTTTCCAGAATTTGATGGTAAAATTGGAGGTTGTGGTATACGCGTTCCTGTTCCTGATGGCTCCTTGACCGATATTACTTTTAATGTAAAAAGAGTGGTAACGATTAATGAAATAAACACCGCATTTAAAACTGCATCTCAAACTGATTTAAAAGATATTCTCGATTATACCGAAGATCCTATAGTTTCGGTAGACGTTATTGGCAATAAAAATTCGTGTGTTTTTGATGCACAACTCACTTCTGTTATCGATAAAATGGTAAAAGTAGTGGGCTGGTATGATAATGAAATTGGGTATTCTTCTCGACTAATAGATTTAATTATTTTAGCTTCACAAAAAAAAAATGAAAATTAACTATTTTGAGTCATCTCATTTTTTAAAAAATTTAAAATTGATTTGTCAAAATAATCTCCATTTGACAAGAATGAACTTCGTATAGGCAAATAATATAATTGTTTATTAGCTATTTTAGCCTTCAATCTTACATAATCCTTCTCGGTTGTCACAATTAAATTACCCGCAGCTTGACTTTCGATCGTAATAATATCGTTTTCTGTAAAATGATGATGATCCGAAAAAGTCAAACAAACATCCTCCTCATTTTTTAAATAATCGAAAAAAGGTTGCGGTTTTGCGATTCCTGCCAACAAAATTTTTGGCTTATTTTTAATTTCTGAAACGGATGTTTTTTGATTTTCAGAATAAACAAAATCATCATAATCGATAAACGAAAAATACAATTCTTGATTTTCATCTTTGTCTTTCTGGAGGAATCTCTTGATTTTACTTTGCTCGTCAAGCGAAAGATGACTTGGGCATTTGGTAACAATAATCAAATTAGCGCGATGGGCTCCGCTCCTGCTTTCACGCAAATTTCCTGTTGGCAACATCCAATCATCCGAATACAAATCATTGTAGGAAGTCAACAAAATATAGAAACCAGCCTTTACTTTTCGGTGCTGAAAAGCGTCGTCTAACAAGATAATCTCAGGTTTTATTTTTTGAGAAAGCAATTGTTCAATGCCATTTTTTCTATCGGTATCAACAGCTACTGGAACAGAATTGAATTTTGTATAAAACTGGAAAGGTTCGTCTCCGAGAATCTGTGCATCCGAAGTAGCATCAGCCAAAACAAACCCTTTGGATTGTCTTTTATAACCGCGACTTAGTGTTGCAACTCTGTATTTTGGGGAAAGCAACCGAATAAGATATTCGATTTGAGGTGTTTTTCCAGTGCCACCAACACTGAGATTTCCGACTGCAATAATAGGAATATCGAAAGAATAAGATTTTAGAATGCCTTTGTCGAAAAGAAAATTCCGAATACTGGTAATGAATCCATACAAAATGGCAAAGGGAAAAAGTATTTTTCGAAGTACATTCATAATACGAAAATAGTTATTCTGCCACTAATTCACGAATTATTTTTAATTATAATAGAAAACAATTTATCTTTGAAACAAGAACAAAAACAATTAATTTTTGAATAAGTGACTAAAGTGTATCCATAATTAATCGAATATTGACGAACATAAAAAACTGAACAGTGAGTAAAATAAAAGAAATACTATCTATCCTCGAAGAAATGGCGCCTCTAGCCTATGCCGAAGATTTTGATAATGTAGGTTTATTGGTTGGCAATCAAGAATTAGATGCTACAGGAGTTTTGGTTTGCCACGATGCTTTAGAAAGCGTGATTGAAGAAGCGATTGCTAAAAAATGCAATTTAGTGGTTTGTTTTCATCCAATCCTTTTTTCTGGATTGAAAAAAATTACAGGAAAAGATTATGTGGAACGCTCCATTATCAAAGCCATAAAAAATGATATTGCTATTTATGCCGTTCACACCGCATTAGACAACCATCCAAAAGGTGTGAACAAAATTTTTTGTGATGCACTGGGTTTAACCAAAACTAAAATCCTAATTCCAAAGCAAAATTTTATCAAAAAATTAGTGACTTATACCATTCCCGAAAATGTCGAGAAACTCCGTAACGCTTTGTTTGATGTTGGAGCGGGAAATATTGGCAACTATGAAAATTGCAGCTTCAACTCGAAAGGAATTGGAACCTATATGGGCAACGAACACAGCAATCCTGAATTTGGAGAACGTTTTGAATTTGTGGAAAATGAGGAAATCAAAATTGAAGTAACCTTCGAAAAGCATAAGGAAAGCAAAATTCTGAAATCACTTTTCGAAAATCACGTTTATGAAGAAGTCGCTTTTGAAATTTATGATTTGAAAAACACAAATCAAAATATTGGGCTAGGAATGATTGGCGTATTAACCGTTGCTATGGACGAGAAAGATTTTCTAACTTTCGTTAAAGACAAAATGCAATGCGGCGGAATTCGACATAGTGCCTTTTTGGGTAAACCCATAAAAAAGGTGGCGGTTCTTGGTGGTTCAGGAAGTTTCGCCATAAAAAATGCTATTCAGGCCGGAGCCGATGTTTTTTTGACCGCCGATTTAAAGTACCATCAGTTTTATGAGGCTGAAAACCAACTACTTTTAGCCGATATTGGACATTTTGAAAGCGAACGGTATACAAAAAATTATATTGTTGATTATCTTAGGAAAAAAATCCTTAATTTTGCACCCGTTCCGAATTTTATCGGAATCGTTTTATCCGAAGAAAATACAAATCCAGTTAAGTACTTATAGACAATTGAATATGGCGACTACAAAAGAATTGAGTGTTGAAGACAAATTAAGAGCGATTTACGATTTACAATTAATTGACTCTAGAATTGACGAAATCAGAAACGTGAGAGGCGAACTTCCTCTTGAAGTAGAAGATTTAGAAGATGAAGTGGCAGGATTAAGTACTCGTTCAGAAAAATTAAAAAGTGAACTTGAAACAGTTGAAGAACTTATCAAGACTAAGAAAAACGCTATTGATGAACACAAAGAGGCCATCAAAAGATATACAAAACAACAAGACACCGTTCGCAACAATAGAGAATTTAACTCTTTGACTAAAGAAGTAGAATTTCAAGAATTAGAAATTCAATTGGCCGAGAAGCAAATTAAAGAAATGAAAGCTTCTATTGAACATAAAAAAGAAATCATTGCACAATCAAAAGAGCGATTAGAAACTAAATCGAATCACTTAAAGCATAAAAAATCAGAATTAAACGCTATTATGGCGGAAACTGAAAAAGAAGAATCCTTTCTATCTGAAAAATCATTAGAATATCAAAAACTAATTGAAGAAAGATTACTCAAAGCTTATGTAAGAATAAGAAGTAGTGTTCGTAATGGATTAGCCGTAGTTTCTATTGAAAGAGGCGCATCTGCTGGATCATTTTTTACCATTCCACCGCAAACACAAGTAGAAATTGCAGCCAGAAAAAAAATTATTACCGATGAACATTCTGGAAGAATACTAGTCGACAATGTGTTGGCAACAGAGGAAAAAGAGAAAATGGAAAAAATGTTCTCCAAATTCTAAGTTTTATTTAAGTCCCGATACATCATCGGGATTTTTTTTAATATGAAAAAACCACTTTATTTTCTTTATACTAAAATCATAGGATTATACATAAATCTTTTGAGTTTTATTTTACCTAAAATCGCCATAAAAATAGCTTGTAGCCTATTTGGCGAGCCTAGAAAGGGTAGATTATCCGTAGAAAAATTACCCGATTTTTTACAACAATCAGAGATCGAAAGTTTTACCCACAAAGGACAAAGATTCAAATCTTATGTCTGGAAAGGAAACGAAACAATTATTTTATTGGTTCACGGATGGGAAAGTAATGGATTGCGTTGGCAAAAGTTTTTGTCCCATCTACAAGAAACAGGAAGCACCATTATTGCCGTAGATGGCCCAGCGCATGGATTGTCTAATGGAACTACTTTTGACATTCCTAAATATGCCGCTTTTATCAATATTGTTGCCCAGAAATACAATCCACAATATCTAATTGGACACTCTTTGGGAGGTAAAACTTGTTTGTTTTACCAATATTTCTATAAAAATGAATCCATCAAAAAAATAGTAACCTTAGGTGCTCCAAGTGATTTTAAAATCATACTTAATAACTATGTTAAGCTGTTGAGTTTAAATTCTAGAGTTGTAAAAGGAATAGAATTACAATATCGTAAAATATTTAGATCCAGTTTAAGTTTTTTTTCAGCAAGCTATTTCGCTTCGAAACTAGAATGTAAAGGCTTAATTGTGCACGATACTTTCGACGCTACAGTACATATTGATGAAGGAAAAAAAATAGCAAGTGCTTGGAAAGATTCTGTTTTTATTGAAACTCAAGGATTAGGACACAGCTTGCACGATGACGAATTATACAAAAAAGTAGTGACTTTTATGTTTGAATCATAAAAAACTATCCTCATTGCTTTTGTTTTAAAGAAACAAAATGCAAAACCAACGATTCACAATTTTGTACTACTTTTGAGGTATGGAAGAAAATCTAAAACGACTCAACAAATTCATTGGAGAAACGGGATATTGCTCTCGCCGAGAAGCCGACAAATTTATCGAAGAAGGACGCGTAACCATTAATGGAATCGTTCCCGAATTAGGTACAAAAGTATCACCCGATGACGAAGTACGTATTGACGGAAAATTAATCCGGGAGAAAACTGAAAAAGCGGTTTATTTGGCTTTCAACAAACCCGTTGGGATTGAATGTACCACAAACTTAGAAGTACGGAATAACATTGTAGATTATATCAATTACCCAAAACGTATTTTCCCTATTGGTCGATTGGACAAAGCCAGTGAAGGCTTGATTTTTATGACCAATGATGGCGATATTGTCAACAAAATTCTTCGTGCCAGAAACAACCACGAAAAAGAATATACTGTAACGGTCAACAAACTGATAACTGATCGTTTTATAGAAAAAATGGGGAATGGCGTACCTATTTTAGATACTATTACCCGAAAATGCAAGGTCGAAAAAATCAGTTCCACCATTTTTAAAATCATACTAACACAAGGTTTAAACCGCCAAATTCGTAGAATGTGCGAATATTTGGGTTATGAAGTGACGGCTTTGAAACGCATCCGAATTATCAATATTTCGCTTGATGTTCCCTTAGGAAGATACCGCGATTTGACTGATGCTGAAATCAAAGAGCTTAATGCACTTATTGAACCTTCGAGTAAAACAGAAGAAGCAAGTTTGCCAAAACTAGAACCTACAAAAAGAAGAACGGAATTCATCAAAAGAGACGATCCTCGATTTAAGAAAAGAGGGGATTATTAAAAACGGTACTAAAAATTGTTGCTGTTTTTTTTTAGTAACTAACGATTTAATAACAATAAATTAACCTTTTGTTTCGTGCCTTTTTAACCAAATAATAATATAAGTGATTAAATTTGATACTAATTTTAAAAAAAAAATTGAAATTATTTTTCTATAATTTAAGGTATTTCAAAACACAGATTTTACTGTCATTTTCATCATTAATAATCTTGACAGTAGCTTGGTTTATGTCTTATCTTTATATAGAAAACAAGGTTGAATACCTCAATGATTTTTCCTATAAATCCTATAAAATTTCACAAGAATTTAGCGCTAACAAAGTAAATTTTCAAACATTTTTATTGTTTGGATACAAGGAAGATTTATTTTATAAAAATCAAAACCAAAAAAGTCTCAAACTTTATATTGATAACATAAAAAAGCAAAAAAAAGAAGTCGATTTAGTTTTAAAAGAATCAAACGAATTGAATATAGGAAATTATCAATCTTTGAACACTCTTTCTAAAGAAATAGACAATCTTTTTGCTGTTGTAAATGATTTTAAAAAAACAGCTCTAATTAGAGGTTTTAAAAATCATGGTATTGAAGGACAAATGAGATTAAAAGCCCATTTTTTAGAAAAAAAATCGTTATTGAATAAAAGCGTATTGCTTCAATTTCGTAGACACGAGAAAGACTTTATGCTACGATCTGATAGCACATCTATTAAAAAATTTGAGGACTTATATGATTCGATTTTAAAAGAAGAAAACAATAACAAATTAACCCTGGAAATTCTTACTGAATACAAAAATGATTTTGACTCTTTAGTACGATTGAGCTCAAAATTGGGGTATTCTCAAGATCAGGGTTTGTACGGTGAAATAAATCAAATTAACAATGCTGTTGAAAATTTATTTGGGAAAATTATTTATAAAAATGAAAATAGAATAACGAATTTAAAGAACGATTTATTTTATTTTCAATTATCAATAACACTAATTACAATTATAATTTCATTGATATTAATTGTTTTTATTTCAAACTATTTCACAAAGGATATTAAATTACTTACTATAGACATTTCGAACTACATAAAATCAAATTTTAAAGAATCGAATATTAGTTTAAATCATAAACCAAATATTCGAGAAATTGATTTCTTATTTAAAAGTTACGGAATATTAAAAGAAAGACTTTCAGAAAACATAAGCTATTTTGAAAAAAATACAGAACAGGCTAATAAAATTGCAGCATTCAAAACACAATTTCTTGCCAATATGAGCCACGAAATCAGGTCTCCGCTAAATGGCGTTATGGGTATGCTAAATATGCTCAAGGCTAGCCCATTAAATACTGAACAAAATGAACACATAGAAATAGCCGAACATAGTGCAGCGCATCTTTTAGGTATTGTAAATATGATTTTAGATCATTCAAAAATCGAAGCGGGTAAAATGAAGGTAGAGGAATATCCGATACATCTCAAAAAAGAGCTAACTAAACTGATACGCTTGTTTGAATATCGAATAAATGATAAAGATATCAAGATGAAATTTATTTATGATGATGCAATAAATAATGACATTATTGGAGACAATTTGAGACTCCAGCAGGTGTTGATTAATCTTTTGGACAATGCCATAAAATTCACAAATCAAGGAAGTGTAATTCTTGAAGTTTACTTGTATAAGTTTATAGATAATTTGCAATACATAAATTTCAAAATTACTGATTCTGGTATTGGAATAGATTCCGAGAGAACAGAACAAATGCTTCAAGCGTTTGAACAAGCTGATTTATCGACTACAAGAAAATACGGTGGAACAGGATTGGGCTTAACTATTTCAAACCAATTAGTACAATTGATGGGAGGGAGTAAATTAACTATTTTATCCTTAGAAACTGGCGGTTCTAGTTTTAGTTTTGAAATTCCATTCAAGATTAATGAAAATGTTGTTTCAATCAAAGACAACGATCAAGGCGAGTTAAACATTACAAAAGATTTAATTATTAATAAGGCATTAATTGTTGAAGATAATTTAATCAATCAAAAAGTATTACATAAACTTTTAGATAAGATAAATATACCCGCAGATATTGCAATTAATGGGTTAGAAGCTGTTTCACTTTATTATGAAAATGAGTATGACATAATTTTTATGGACTTACACATGCCTGAAATGGACGGTTTTGAAGCTACAGAAAAAATACATTCCTCTGAAAAATATAAATTAAATGCAATTCCTATAATTGCTGTAACTGCGAGTGCATTTGACGAAGATAAAACAAAAGCGATTTCAAAAGGGATGGATGATTTTATAACCAAACCCGTAGTTTTAAAAAACTTGGAAGAAATAATAGCGAAACAAATGCATTTAAAATGTTTTCAATATAAAAATTGTTGTACGGATAATTAAGAGGCAGTCCTTGGTTTTAAAGTGAGGAGATTGTTTCATAAAAACGAACCCCAAGTCTTTCGACTTGGGGTTTGTTTTTATGTTTTTTGAAATTACTCTCTGCTCCTAATTTTTCGTGCTAATAATGTGTTTTTTAACAACATCGCAATAGTCATAGGTCCTACTCCACCGGGAACTGGAGTGATAAAAGAGGATTTCTTGCTTACTTCTTCAAAATCGACATCACCAGTAATTACATATCCTTTTGGGTTGGAAGCGTCTTCGACTCTAGTAATACCAACATCAATTACTACTACTCCATCTTTTACCATATTAGCTTTAAGATAATTAGGAACTCCAAGAGCGGTAATGATAATATCGGCGTTTTTGGTAAACTCTTCAATATTTTTAGTTCTGCTGTGTGTCAGTGTTACTGTTGAATCTCCAGGATAACCCTTGCGGCTCATCAAAATACTCATTGGTCGACCTACAATATGGCTACGACCAATAACTACAGTATGTTTTCCAGCAGTTTCCACCTTATAACGCTCTAACAATTCCATGATTCCATAAGGAGTTGCCGGCAAAAAAGTTTCCATTTCCAATGCCATTTTTCCAAAATTGGCGGGATGAAAACCGTCTACATCTTTATCGGGATCAATGGCCATCAAAATTTTATGTTCGTCGATATGTTTCGGCAAAGGCAACTGAACAATATATCCGTCTAAATTATCATCACTATTTAAATCATTAATTTTATTGAGCAAAGCCTCTTCCGTAATATCTTCTGGTAAACTTATCAAAGTAGATTCAAAACCAATTTGTTCACAAGAACGCACTTTACTACCTACATAAGTTAAACTAGCACCGTTAGAACCCACAATAACTGCTGCTAAATGTGGAACTTTCTTTCCTTCGGCTTTCATTTTTTGTACCTCAATAGCGATTTCGCTTTTTATGTCTTCTGCTGTTTTTTTTCCGTCTAGTAATTGCATTTTGAAACTGTAAAAGTAGCCCTCCCGACCTCCCCAAAGGGGAGGAGTAGAAACTGATGTTAGTAAATTTATAAATCGATTGCTTTTTTTTTGACTCCTCCCCTTTGGGGAGGCTGGGAGGGGCTTTTATTTCATTCCAGGTATAATTCCACCTTTCACCCCTGTCATCATTTTCATCATATTCTTTCCTCCAGGTCCTTGCATCATTTTCATCATTTTGCTCATTTGCTCAAATTGTTTCATGAGTTGATTGACCTGTTCTATTTTTGTACCAGACCCTTTTGCAATTCTGGTTTTTCTTTTCACATCGATTATGGCTGGCTTTGTTCGCTCTTTAGGTGTCATCGAATGAATAATAGCTTCAATATACTTGAAAGCGTCATCTTCAATTTCAACATCTTTCATCGCTTTTGAAGCACCTGGAATCATTCCCATTAAGTCTTTCATGTTACCCATTTTCTTTACTTGTTGAATTTGGGACAGAAAATCGTCAAAACCAAATTCGTTTTTGGCGATTTTCTTTTGAATTTTTCTAGCTTCTTCCTCATCGTAATTTTCTTGTGCTCTTTCTACTAAGGAAACAACGTCACCCATTCCGAGTATACGTTCTGCCATACGTATGGGATAAAACACATCGATAGCCTCCATTTTTTCGCCAGTACCTACAAATTTTATAGGTTTATTGACCACCGATTTAATAGAAAGTGCTGCTCCACCACGAGTATCACCATCTAATTTGGTTAAAATGACACCATCAAAATTTAATATATCATTAAAGGCTTTGGCTGTATTCACAGCATCTTGACCCGTCATCGCATCCACCACAAACAAAGTTTCCTGAGGCTGAATGGCTTTGTGAACGTTTGCAATTTCCGTCATCATAGCTTCATCGACTGCCAAACGTCCTGCGGTATCTACAATTACCACATTAAACCCATTTGCTTTGGCATGTTTGATAGCATTTTGTGCAATTTCGACTGGATTTTTATTTTCAGGCTCTGAATATACTTCAACAGCTATTGAGTCTCCAACAACGTATAATTGCTGAATTGCCGCAGGACGATAAATATCACAAGCCACCAAAAGTGGTTTTTTTCCTTTTTTTGTTTGTAGATAATTCGCCAATTTTCCAGAGAAAGTAGTTTTACCAGAACCTTGCAATCCCGACATTAAAATTACCGTTGGATTCCCCGAAAGATTAATTCCAGCTACATCGCCGCCCATTAATTCGGTTAGTTCATCTTTGACTAACTTAACTAATAATTGTCCAGGTTGAAGCGTTGTTAATACATTTTGACCAATCGCTTTTTCTTTTACTTTAGTAGTAAAATCTTTGGCTATTTTAAAATTGACATCGGCATCTAATAAGGCACGACGAACCTCTTTTAAGGTATCGGCTACGTTAACTTCAGTTATTTTTCCGTGACCTTTAAGTATATGAAAGGCTTTGTCTAATTTATCGCTTAAATTATCGAACATAATATGGGTGTGTTTTTAAAGAATACAAATATAATATAAAGTTAGAAAGCTACGCTATTTTCTTCGCTTTGAAGACTAAGTTTACATTCTTTCAGGAACATCAATTCCTAGTAATTGAAAAGCTAGTGCTATGGTTTCGGCAACCTTTTTGGAAAGTTGAACTCGGAATATTTTCTTATTCAAATCTTCTTCTCCCAAAATAGAAACAGCTTGGTAAAACGAATTGTATTCCCGAACCAAATCATAAGTGTAATTGGCAACTAAAGCTGGACTATGATTTTGCGCGGCATTTTGAATCACTTCAGGAAATAATTCAATTTGTTTTAGTAATTCTTTTTCCTTTTCATGTAGCGCATTAATTTCTGATTTAATTGTAAAATCGAAATTGGCTTTACGAATAATCGACTGAATTCTGGCATAAGTATATTGAATAAAAGGCCCCGTATTTCCTGCGAAATCAACTGATTCTGCTGGATCAAAAAGGATTCTTTTTTTAGGGTCGACCTTCAAAATATAATATTTTAAGGCACCAAGACCAATGGTTTTGTACAACTGTTGCTTTTCATCTGTTGAATAGTCTTCTAATTTTCCTAAATCCTCGGCGATTTTTTGGGCGGTTTCGTTCATTTCGTTCATTAAATCATCCGCATCGACAACGGTTCCCTCACGAGATTTCATTTTTCCCGAAGGTAAATCGACCATTCCGTAAGACAAATGAAATAGATTTTTGGACCATTCAAACCCTAATTTTTTTAATATTAGAAACAAGACTTTAAAATGATAATCTTGTTCGTTACCTACCGTATAAACCATTCCGCCAACATCAGGAAAATCCTTAACTCGTTGAATAGCTGTGCCAATATCTTGCGTCATATAAACCGCTGTCCCGTCAGAACGCAACACAATTTTTCTGTCCAGACCTTCGTCCGTCAAATCGATCCAAACAGAACCATCGGGATCTTTTTCGAAAATACCTTTTTCTAAACCAATTTGAACCACGTCTCTTCCCAGCAAGTAGGTGTTACTTTCATAATAATAACTATTAAAATCGACTCCTAAATTTTTATAGGTTGCAGCAAAACCTTCATAAACCCATTGGTTCATGGTTTGCCAAAGAGCAATAACCTCAGCATCGCCAGCTTCCCATTTTAGCAGCATTTCTTGTGCCTCGAGAATAATTGGCGCTTGTTTTTTGGCTTCCTCTTCGGTTTTCCCTAGAGAAACTAATTGGTTTATTTCTTCTTTGTAGGCTTTGTCGAAAGCTACATAATAATTACCTACTAATTTATCTCCTTTTAAGCCTGTTGATTCTGGAGTTTCTTGATTTCCAAATTTTTGCCAGGCCAACATCGACTTACAAATATGGATTCCACGATCGTTGATGATTTGGGTTTTATAAACTTTCTTGCCCGAAGCTTTGATAATTTCGGCTACTGAATAGCCCAAAAGATTGTTGCGAACGTGTCCTAAATGTAGGGGTTTGTTGGTATTAGGTGAAGAATATTCTACCATAATCGCTTTTTCATTATCCGAAGGATTTATAAATCCAAATTTTTTCTCTTCTTTAATGCGATTGAAAAAATTAACATAATAACTATCCGAAATTACAATATTCAAGAATCCAGAAACCACATTAAAACGCGAAACCTCAGACACATTTTCGACCAAATACGCTCCTATTTTGTTGCCTAATTCGACTGGATTACTTTTTACCAATTTCAATAATGGAAAAATAACCATTGTAATATCGCCTTCAAATTCCTTGCGAGTAGACTGAAACTCCATTTTATCAATAGAAACATCAAATAAAGTTTGAATGGCTTTTTCTATACTGGGTTTGAGTAGCTGTAATAGTGTCATTTTTATTTTTTTTTGAGAGTGCAAATATAGGTTATATTGAATCAAATTAAAATTGATAAAACAGATGATTAATTAAAATAAAACTAGTTTGGTTGTTGTAAATTTGCGCCATAAACATTTTGATTCGTGTAACATTTTAGGAATTAAATAGTCTACTGAATATTAATTGATGTTTCAAAAAAGAAAAATCTCATCATTTTAAACTGCAACTATGAAATCACTTCTAACTATACTTTTGTTACTTGGGTCAACGATAGTACTAAATGCCCAAAATTCAGTAAGTTCATCCATAAAAGAAGCGTCAGGTATTATTCAAGGAAAAGTAATCGATTCTAAAACCAAAGAACCTCTAGCGTATGTTAATATTGTTGTTAAAAGCGAAAACAAAACAGTTACAGGAGGCATAACTTCCGAAAAAGGAAGTTTCAATATCAAAAACCTAGAATTGAAAAATTATGTTGTCGAAATTCAATTTATAGGATATACCACGATTACTAAATCTGTCAATTTATCTAATAGTGTTAAAATTTTAGACCTAAAAACTATTGCATTAGAAGAAAACGCTATTCAACTTGATGGCGTTGAAATAGTTAAAGAAAAATCGATTATTGAACAAAAAATAGATCGAAAAATAATTAATGTGGGTAAAGATTTACTTTCGGCTGGAGCAACAGCAGGAGAAATAATGAACAACATTCCTTCGGTTAGTGTTGACCCTCAGACCAATGAAATTAGCCTTAGAGGCAATTCGAATGTTCGAATTCTGATTGATGGAAAACCATCTACTATCGAGCCATCACAGCTATTACAACAAATCCCCTCGGCCTCTATCAAACAAATAGAACTCATAACCAATCCTTCGGCAAAATACAATCCAGAAGGAATGAGCGGTATTATTAATATTGTATTAAACAAACACACCAAAATTGGTTTTAACGGAAGTGTAACCAATGGGGTGACTTTTGGAATTACACCTAAATTAAACTCTTCTTTTGATATGAATTATCGTTCTGGAAAATTTAATTTTTACGGAAATTATGGATTAAATACAGGGAGACAATCCAATCGGGGTTTTGTCAATACGTCCGAGCCTAATGAGCAGGATGCGCAAATTTTTAGATTTTCGGATACGAATACTTCCCATTTAGCCAAAATTGGTTTCGATTATTCTATAAACGACAAAAACACGGTTTCATTTTATACCAATCAGAACATTTTTGATGGAAAAGGAGTTTCGAAAACGACCGTAGATTTTTTTAAAGATAATGCAGCTGATACACATGTTACAGGAGTTTTGGATGTCATTCAATTGTTTAATAACGAAACAGACAACTACAATCAAATCTACAATTTTGATTTCAAAACTAATTTCAAAAAGGAAGGTCACAATTTAGAGTTAGAAATTAATTACAACAAACAAGATGATAAAGAGAAAGCCTTGTTTAATGAAACAATCAAAAACGAGTTAACCTACAATGATATTACTAATAAAGGGAGTAATACCCTAATCAACTTAGATTATGTAAATCCTTTATCCACATCGACTAAAATGGAATTGGGACTAGAAAGTAGAATTGAAAATACAAAAAACTATTTTTTGTTAAACAACTCCTATAATTCTGATTTTAATTATGAGAGAAGTATTTATTCAGCTTATGCAACATTTATAAAACAAATAGGAAAATGGAGTTTTCAGGCAGGTAGTCGTTTTGAGAAATTTAATGCTTTAGCCGTTTTTAAAAATATAAATCTGACTGATGCAAATATCGAAGATGATTTCTTTACGCTCTATCCATCTGGCTTTATTAATTATGCTCCAAGCGATACAAATTCCTTTAATTTAAGCATGTCTAGAAGAGTGGACAGACCTAGTTTAGAACAATTAAATCCTATTAGAGAATGGAGCACGCCTCAAATAGACTCTGAAGGAAATCCAGAATTAGTACCTCAGTTTACCAATTCTTTTGAATTTAATTACACCCGAAAAATAAAAATGGGCTCGATTACTTCGGGTGTTTTTTACAGAAAAATTTATCGCGAAATAACACGAATTATATTTGAGAGTCCTACTAATCCTGAAAAATTAATTTTATCATATGATAACTTGGTCGACAATAATGCCTATGGCTTCGAAGTTTCCGGTAATTTTCAATTTACTAAATGGTTTAACTCCAACCTAAGTTTTGATGCTTATTCTAAAAAAGCAAACGGAGTTGTTGGAGATGAAGCCTTATCGATAGATGTAACTGTCTTAAATGCTCGAATGAACAATACTTTCAAGGCTACCAAAAACTTACGTTTTCAATTGTCTGGAATATATAGAGGTAGAGATTTGAGACTACAATTTGTTCGAGAACCCATGTGGAAAATAGATATGGGAGCTAGCCAAAGTGTCTTAAAAGGTGATGGTACCATTACATTCCGAATTAGTGACGTATTTAATTCGTTCAACTTTGCGTTTGATGGTGACAAACCCATCAGAAGAAATGGACAATTCAATTGGGAAAGCCGAACCGCTTATATTGGCTTTAATTATCGTTTTGGAAGTGGTAAAAACAAAGCCATCCAGAGAAAAGAAAGAGATTCAAACGAAAGTCAAGGCAGTGGAGGTCCCATGTAAAAGACGAAATCATTAATAGATATTTCAGAATTTTTTTTAAATCCGGGGTTTTTATTTTTT
Organism: Flavobacterium sp.; assembly: GCA_043770135.1. Taxonomy (GTDB): domain Bacteria; phylum Bacteroidota; class Bacteroidia; order Flavobacteriales; family Flavobacteriaceae; genus Flavobacterium. The sequence continues at coordinate 39,755 of JAYVIN010000132.1, forward strand.
AGGATAATAAAATGTTTTAATCTTGAAAATTTAGAATCACAACTCTTTTTTAATCAGTATTTTACACTACTATACAATGGCTGATTATAAATTTTTAAAGAAAATACACTACTTAAAATCTTTCCATTTTATTTGCAAAATAGAGTAAGGTCAAAATGTATTTATTTTTATAAGTATAAACTTATTTTATTTTTAATTTTATGTATTTAATCGATAATATTTGTATTTAAACGTTGTTTTATACTAATTTAGCCTTGATTAAAGACTAGGGCAATGAAAAGAGTTTTAATATTACTTTGTATATTTACGAATTTAGCTTGTTTTTCACAAGGGATTACAGTAAACACGACTGCCTATACTACGGAACAATTAATTAATGATGTACTTATTAATTCTCCATGCGTTTTTGGCAAAAACTATAATTCAAAAACAGGAACTTCAGTAGGATCTTCAAACGGTATAGGGTATTTTGAAAACACTAATCCAAATTTTCCATTCAAGAGAGGGGTTGTTTTATCAACTGGAGATGTCAATAAAGCACAAGGTCCAAATAACACCATTTTAAGTGATGGTAATTCATCATGGACTGGGGATTCAGATTTAGAAAACATTCTGCTCTCACAATCTGGTATCCAAATGAAGTCTATAAATGCTAGTTATATAGAGTTTGAATTTACTCCAAAATCTTCCAATTTTGATTTCTCATTCTTGTTTGCTTCCGAAGAATATGGAACAGCTCAATGTAATTATTCGGATGCTTTTGCGTTTTTGTTACAAGATGTAACTAGTGGAACTCCTGCCAAAAACTTAGCCTTAGTTCCAAATACAAATATTCCTGTTAGTGTGGAAACTATTAGAGATGGAGCGAATAACTCAGGTTGTCCTTCAGCAAACCTACCGTACTTTGGTGCATTTAATGGTGATGGATTTGGTCCTGCAATCAATTTCAACGGTCAAACGGTAAGAATGGTTGCTTCAGCAACTGGTTTAGATGTAAATCATACCTATAAAATAAAACTTGTTATTGCAGACGGTGGAAATAACTCCGAATATGATTCAGCCATTTTTATTGAAGCTGATAGTTTTAATATTGGTCAAAATGTATTAGGATTAGACTACACAGCCGAAAATAAAAGAGCACTTTGTCCAGAAGATTCATTACCCATTTTATCAGCCTCAGGATTAAAACCTGAAACTAATTTTGTATGGAAAAAAGATGGTGTTTCTTTTACTCCAGAGCAAACCGGAACTGTTTTAAATTTGAATACTGTTGATCCAACTTTAGGTACGGGAATACATGTTTATAGTATAACTTATTCTGAACCTTCATGCAAAGAAATTACAGATAGTATTGTAGTGGAAATTTATCCTAAAGTAGATGTGATGTCAATAGTTCCTGATATGTACAGTTGCGATATTTCAAATGGAATCACAAAATTCGATTTGAGTAAAAAAACAAATAGCATACTTGCAGCAACAAATCTAGATTCTAAAATAATAATTAGTTACCATTTAACAAAATCAAATGCAGAATTAAATACGGCACCATTTGCCAACTCATACTCAATAACAAAAGCTGAAGATGGAAAAACTATTTATGCTCGAATAAGAAATGTAACAAGTCAGTGTTATGAAATTCGCTCATTCAAATTAATATCTAATGACTTAAAAATACAAGCAATTCCTGAGCCTGAAACTCTTTGTGCAAGATCTTTTGACGAAATAAATCCAACGGCTAGTTTTAATCTCTCTGATCAAAAAACGACACTTTTAGGAAATCTTTCTCCTGAAATAAATAAAATTAGCTTTCATGTAAGCCAATCAGACGCCAATACAAATACGAGACCAATCATCCTAAATTCAGGAAAATTACTTTCTCCAACACAAACAATTTGGGCAAGATTACAAAACATTGCCGATTCTAGTTGTTTTGATACTACTAGTTTTGATTTGATAGTAAAACCAATTCCCGAAGTTGATAATTTAGAAGATGTTTATGTGTGTGAGTATTTTGTATTACCAAAATTAGAAACTGAAGGTGCTCAATATTGGACTCGTCCAAATGGCGAAGGGACAGAGCTTTTTGAGGGAGATATTATTTCAAAAAATTCCGTAATCTATACCTACATTTATTCTGGTGGATGCCCTAATCAACAAAGTTTTAGAGTAACTATTATAAAATTGGATGAAATGGCTCCTCCTTCTGCTACTTATTGTTCAGAATACATTTTGCCAAAACTACCATACGGAAGGTTTTTCAAATTTAGTGGAGGTATTCATACTCGTGGAAATATAGAATTGTTTGCAGGCAACTCAATAAATACAATCGGAAAAAACACGCTTTATGTTTGGTATGAAGATTTAACACAAACACCCGTTTGTATAAAGGAAAAATCATTTGATATCACTATAATTCCTTGGGAAAACTTACCAAAATATGAAGATCAATTTGATTGTAGTTCTTACATACTCCCACAAGATCCAAACGGAGGTATTTATTATTCAGGACCTAAGAAAGAACTTCCAATTATTCCAGCAGGAACTATAATATCAACTACAACAATTATATATGTTTATAAAAAAGGAGAAATAGCCACCTATAATTGTAAGTCAGAAGAAAGTTTTACTGTCAATATAGGATTAAGTTCTATGCCAAAAATTGTAGATGTTGAAGTATGTTCGAGTTATAAAATTCCTAAATTTAAAATCGGTGAATTTAGAACTGCATCTGATGGTGGCGGTTCACGAATTGAACCTGGTACTGTTTTTACAGAAACTACTCAAATATGGTATTACATAAAAGGGCAAAGTTGCACAGACAAATTAAATTATACAGTTACTATTACAAAGGACATAATGCCAGAAATGCCAAATGTTACTGAATGTAATATCTATTACTTACCACAAATTTCCTTTTCAGGTAATTATTATTCAGGACCTTCTGGAACAGGATCGCTATACTCAGTAGGTACACCAATTATAAAATCACAAAGAATTTACTTTTATGACAAATTCTCTACAAATGTTTGTAATGCGAAAAGAGGATTCCAAGTTACAATTACACCCTCGGCTAAACTAGATGCTAAACCCGTTGAGGTTTTGATTTGTGGAAAAAGTTATATACTTGATGATTTAAAAAATGGTGAATACTATGAGTTTCCGGGTGGACCCTCGCCTACAAACCTTGTCTTGCGACCTGGATTTGAAATAAAATCTTCACAAAACATCTATGCTTTTGCTCCAGGAGTACAATCCGTTTCATGTGCAGCAGAGTATAGTATATCAATAGTAATTACGAAAGTAAATCCTATACCAGATCAATTTGCTTGTACAAGTTATTCTTTACCCAAAATAATAGGTCCCGGAGAATATTACACAGCTCCTAATGGTCCAAATGGCAATGGAAGAAAATTATCTTTTCCTTATGATCCCATAAAATCAACAACCCTACTATATGTTTATGCTGATAACGATAATAGAGTTAGTTGTTTTGACGAAAAATCATTCTTAGTGACCATTTACAATCTTAATGTTGCCAGTATTACTCCTGTAAAAAAATGCGATTCTTACTCTTTACCTAAACTGATAGCCCCTGCAACTAGATATTTCAGGAAAACTGGCGGACCAAGTTCTACTAATGTTGAATTATTTCCAAATGATATCATAACAAAAACAACAACCATTTATGCATATGCCGAAATAGGTACAAAAGAAACTGCAAAATGTTTTGACGAAAAAGCTTTCGAAATCACTATTATACAAAAACCTAAATCACAATTATTTATCCCAAGTATTTGTGTAGATTCTGATACAAATGTTGTAAGCAATGCAATTCTAAATAGTGGCTATGACCCTGATAAATATACTTTTGAATGGAAAAAAGAGGATGGAACACTTTTAAGTACTCAAACCGATTTTTCAACAAATGTAATTGGTAATTATACCTTTCAGGTGAATGACCTCAGAATTAATGAAGGATGTTGGTCTGAAAAATCTACATTTTCATTACTCTATTCCTCTGGTCCAAAAGAAGTAACCTACACTACTAGTGAATGGTTTTCCGAAAATCAAACCATAACCGTTAATGCTATTCCTTTTCCCGGATATAGCGATAATTTTACCTATTCTTTGAATGGAGGTATTCCACAAACGAACAATACTTTTACAAATTTAGAAGTAGGAACTCATGAAATAACAGTTACTGATGCTAATCTTTGTGGAAATTCTAATACCATTTCTTTTGAAATTAAATTTCCTTTTTATCCTAAATTTTTCACTCCAAATAGTGACGGATTTAACGATAACTGGAAACTGACAGAATTTGAAGTACTGTCAAAATATAAAATCTACATTTATGATCGTTATGGAAAGTTATTGAAAGAACTTTTATCTGATAATGACCATTGGGATGGAAACTATTTAGGCAGACCGCTACCAGCCGATGATTATTGGTTTTCTATATCGTATGTTGAAAAAAATATTCCAAAAGTTTACAAATCTCACTTTTCATTAATACGATAATATTTGAAAGAGTGAATAATTATCAAAAGCATAAAACTAATTGTTTGCTATTTTGTTTTTACCATTTAATGATCACACTTCCCCATGTAAATCCACTTCCGAAAGCGGCTAAAACAACAGTATCTCCTGATTTAATTTTTCCTTGTTCCCAAGCCTCGGTTAACGCAATAGGAATAGATGCGGCTGTAGTATTCCCATATTTTTGAATATTGCTAAAAACTTGCTCATCTGAAAGTTCGAATTTCTTTTGTATATATTGTGAAATTCTCAAATTAGCCTGATGCGGAATAAGCATATCAATATCTGAAACTTGTAAATTATTAGCTTCTAACCCTTCGAGTATTACTTCGGCAAAACGAACTACGGCGTTTTTAAATACAAACTGACCATTCATATACGGATAATAACTATCATCATTAGGATCTTTATCTTGCACTATATCCGTAACCCAGCGCCCTCCCATTCCAGGTGCTTTCAATACTAGTTCTTCCGCATGTTGCCCTTCGGAGTGTAAGTGAGTCGATAATATTCCTTTGGACAAATCTTCTTCTCGGCTTAAAACGGCAGCCCCTGCCCCATCACCAAAAATAACCGAAACACCTCGTCCTCTATCGGTCATATCTAATCCTGTTGAATGAACCTCAGAACCTATGACCAAAATATTTTTGTACATTCCAGTTTTAATATACTGATCTGCTACCGAAATGGCGTATACAAAACCTGAACATTGATTTCGAACATCTAAGGCTCCAATAGGTTTTAATCCTAAATCACGTTGCACCAAAACTCCTGGTCCTGGAAAATAGTAATCAGGACTTAATGTGGCAAAAACAATAAAATCGATATCATCTTTTGAAATACCAGCGCGTTCAATAGCAATTTTTGCTGCCTTAACTCCCATAGTGGTGGTGGTATCCTCATTTTTAATGATGTGTCTTCGCTCTTGAATTCCGGTCCTTTCTTGAATCCATTCGTCGTTGGTATCCATTATTTTAGACAAATCATCGTTGGTCACAACATTTTCAGGAACATAAAATCCCAATCCTGCAATTTTAGAATGGTACATGTTTTTGGTTTTGGTTAAAGGTTAGTTTTATTGAGTTGTAAATGAAATCAAAACAATATAATTTCAAATTTAATTAAAAACAAATCAATTTAACCAATTACATCACTACTATTGAATATTTTTTTTTAGTTAACCAAAGGTAAAAAACTGAATTTTTTAGAATAATTCAACATTTGTTCTGCAAATGTCTTAGGCTGCTTAACCTCAATCGAGATAATTTCGCCTTTTGAATTCAATTTAGGGGCCAACACGGGATTTACAAAACCACTATAAGGTGCTGATACAAATTGTTTATTTCTTTCCAAAATTTCAGCATGCAATTTTTGATCCACTTTTACTCCGTAATTTTCGACTAAAGCTTTACCAGCATTATAATCGCCTTCCGATTTTATGCGTTGTACTTCTCTCAAAAGATCCCCAAATAATATTCGAAGTTTGTCATAATCGGTAATATTGTAAAATGTTTTTCCGTCACGAGTTATTTTCTCAATTACATTATCTGTTTTTCCTTTTTCGAAAACCCAAGCACTCACCCATTGACGATTTCTCATGTGGGCTTCTTCAACGTTAGTCCCTAATTCTAAACGAATCAACTGAGTCATCAAACCGTTTCTGATGTAACTATCATAGGATTCCATTCCTAATTTTTTCCAATCGTCAACTAGACCAAACTCTTGCAGTTTAGGGTTGTATAAATAATATAATGCTACCAAATCAGCTCTTCCTTCTTCGAGAGTAGAAGCATAACTTTTAAGCGTTTCTTTTGTAGTACCAACACCAAGATTAATTTGTCCTGAAGCATGACCTACAACTTCATGCAATGCAGTATGCATTTTATCACCAATCTCACTATATTTAACTGCTAAAGCAATTTCCTCTGGGTCATTAGCAAATTCTTGCAACCTTCCTTTTGCTCCGGAATTAATATAAGAATCGTTTATATTACCTAATGAAACTGATTTTGAACCATAAGCAGCACGAATCCAATCGGCATTGGGCAAATTTACTCCAACAGGAGTAGCTGGAGAAGAATCGCCTGATTCGCCAGCTACAATCACTGTTTTATACGAAACACCTACTACATTTTTCTTTTTATGCTCTGGAATCAGTGGGGAATTATCTTCAAACCATTGGGCATTTTTTGAAATAACTTCCATTTTGGCTGACATTTCAAAATCTTTTATTTGAACAATATTTTCGTAAGCACCTTTTGTTCCCAGGGGATCATTATACACTTCAACAAAACCATTGATATAGTCTATATTTCCCTCTGTTGCTTGCAACCAAGCAATATTATATTCGTCCCATGTTTTTAAACTTCCTGTTTTATAATAACTGATGAGCAATCCTAGTGCATCAGCTTGTTTTTTGTTTTCGGCTACAGTTTTAGCTTTTTCTAACCAATAGATAATTTTATCAATTGCAACTCCATACATACCGCCACTTTTCCAAACTTTTTCTTCTAATTGTCCTTTGCTATTTCTAATTATTTTTGAATTTAACCCAAAAGAATACGGCTTTTGAATATCTGGACTTATTTTTTTTGCATAAAACTCTTCGACTTCCTTCGCTGAAATTCCCTTATCATAAAAATTAATTGCTGAACCTTCTAACAAGCCTTTTGATTCATCAAGATTTACTTTTTTTGCATCAATATCGTTAAAAATAACGTCTGCTATACCAGGCGATACATTAGTTTTTGTAGCTTTCAATAATTGATTGAAATACTCTTTTGAGAAACTAGGTTTTATTTTATCATTTGAATAATGATGGTGAATCCCGTTAGAAAACCACACTCTTTTTAGATAAATTTCAAAATTTTTCCAGTTTGCCGTTGTCTTGTTTCCTTTATAATTTTGATATATACTTTCTAATGTCTTTCTGATTCTCAAATTATATTTATAATGTTGATCCCATATTATATCTCGACCCGAAGTTCCTGCTTGTGTTAGGTAATAAACTAATTTTTGCTCTTTTAGGGTTAGATTCTCCCAGCCAGGAATTTGATACCTTAACACTTTTATGTCTGCAAATTGCTCCACAACATATTCAAAAGATTTATTGGCTTTACTGTTTTCGTTTGGTTTTAAAGTAGTTTGGGCATTTGTAATTAATGATAGTCCAAGACTAATAAAAATTCCTATAATTTTTAATGATTTCATGAGTGATACTATTGATGTTAAAAAAATATTTATTTAACAAATGTACGTTTATTTAAACTATTTGTAACAAACTTGGTTTTTACGTTTTTTTATAAACAAACAAAAAACATAAGGGTAAAATTGTAATTTTTAGTAGTAAGGATTGTGGTGTAAATAAAATTTCTAACTTTACAAAAAAGAAAAAAAATGAGAATCTTAAAATATATATTTCTCTTATTGTTGCTTAGCCTAGTCGCTTTATCCATTTTTGTTGCCACACAAAAAGGAGAATTCACAATTGAAAGAAGTAAAATTATCAATTCGCCAAAATCAACAATTTACAGTTATATTAATGATTCTAAAAATTGGAAAGAATGGAATTCGTGGGCAGTTGAAGATTCATTACTAAATGTAACTTACCTTCAAAACGCCTCAACAAAAAATCAAATTATATCATGGGAAGGCAAAGATAGCAATGGAGATATTGAAACTTTAAAAAGCGTTTCAAACGATAGTATTTATCAAATAATGAATTTTAATGGGAATTCCGCTGAAGTAATTCTTCGTCTAAAAGACACGCTGAAAGGCACCAAAATATCATGGAAAGCGAATGTGAAATTGGGGTTTGTAAACAAAATTATCGCCACTTTCAATGGTAACATCGAGGAAGAAGTAAGTTCTATGTTTGAAAAAAGTTTAACCAACTTAGACCGACGATTAGATTATGAAATCAACACCTATAAAGCAAATGTAATTGGCGTATTTATTAGACCCGAATGTTTCTATTTAGAACAAACTTTTACAAGTGAATTTTCTAAAGTGAGAAGAAACTCTGAAATAGTTTTTAATAAAATCACTACTTTTTGTAAACAAAACAAAATCATCATTAGTGGAAAACCATTTTTGATATACCACAACTATGATTTACAAAAACAATTGACTAAAATATCGATTTGTATTCCTATAAAAGAAGAAATTTTTATCACAGAGGGAAGTGAATTTTTGTGTAAAAAGCTCAGATCACAAGCAGTTATAAAAGCAACATTAAATGGTGATTATTCGCACTCTAAAATCGCTTTAGACAAGGCAAATACTTACATTAAAGAGAAAAAATATATCAAAAATACCGTTTATTCCCATTTTGAAATATTTGTAGTTGACAAAACCAAAACAAACAACTCATCAAAATGGATTACCGAAATTCAGATTCCAGTTCACCCAAAGGGAATTTCAAAATTATCAAACACCATCCAAGAAATAAGTCAAGATAGTATTACTGAAGCCCCAGAAACAGAAAAGGAAATTCCTTCTGATTTAAATTAATTTAAAGAGATTAAACCCTTTTGAATTATTCAATTCTAAGTTGATAAATAAATAATCTTGCAAGACGAATCAGAGTTTATTTTAGAATTATTAAATCCAAAAACGCAAAATCAGGCGTTTCAAAAACTCTTGAATAAATATCAAAAACCACTCTACAACCATATTCGTAATATCGTAATAAGCCACGATGATACCGATGACGTTTTGCAAAATACCTTTGTAAAAGTATTCCAATATCTAAATAAATTTAAGGGCGAAAGCAAGTTATTTTCATGGATGTATCGAATTGCAACCAACGAGGCGCTGACTTTTTTAAAACAAAAAGCTAGAAAAAATGGTGTTTCATCTGAATCTATTCAGAATAAAGCAATAGAAAATCTAAAATCCGATGTCTATTTTGACGGCGACGAAATTCAAATTAAATTACAAAAAGCTATCGTCATGTTGCCCGAAAAACAACAATTGGTTTTCAAAATGAAATATTTTCAAGAATTAAAATATGAAGAAATATCAGAAATTTTAGGGACTTCAGTAGGTGCATTAAAAGCTTCTTATCATCATGCTGTAAAAAAAATTGAAGCATTTGTTACCAAAGATTAAACCCTAGATAAATAATTAAGTCTAAAAAAAACTATGAAAACATTTAAAATTGATATCGTACCAAAAATAGAAACAGGATTTAACAGTCCTGAAAACTACTTTGAAAATTTTTCTTCAAAAGTTTTACTAGAAATAAATAAAGAAGAAACAAAAATTGTTTCGCTTTACTCAAAAAGAAAAATTTGGTTTTATGCGGTAGCTGCAGTATTCGTTTTGGGATTAACAATCCCTATGTACGACTATTTAGAAAATCCATTATCAAAAATAGATGACAAATCCTTAGAAAACTATATTGTTTATTCTTCATCTATTTCAGACAATGATTTTGCGTATCTTCTTGATGATAGCGATCTCGAAAATATGAACATTACTCTAAATATTGAAGATAAAACTATTGAAAACGAATTAACAAATAGCACTGATTTAGAACAATACCTTTTAAACTAAAATATCATGAAAAATAACAAACTAATACTATTAGGAATTTTCTTTTTCTCTCTTATTTCTTATGCTCAACCGCATTTCAAAGAAAAAAAAGAACAAATCAAAGCGCTTAAAGTAGCTTTTATTACTAACGAATTATCATTGACCTCAGATGAAGCAGCTGCTTTCTGGCCTCTATATAATACCTACGATAACAAACAAAACGAAATAAGACTCAAAAAAATCAAATCGTTTATCGACAAAATGGATACCGAAGCCATAAATAAAATGTCAGAGAAAGAAGCCTCCTTGATTTTGGCACAATATGAAAGCTTCGAAGAAGAAATGTATCTAAACCGAAAGAAATTTATTCTTAGTCTTAAAGGCGTACTTCCGTCAATAAAAATAATCAAACTAAAAAAATCAGAAGATAATTTTAATAAAAAATTATTGCAACAATATCGTGACAGAAGACCCAGAGATTAGTAATTTCATTCTTATTAGAAAATAAATTAGTTCTTAATATTTCAATAGAATCTATTAATTAATACTAAAAAATATTTTCTTATTGTAGAATAACAAATAATGATGATTTAAGTTCAATATTACAGCAATTATCATTTACTTTTGTGGCGTTAATTTTAAAAAAAAAACGCCATGTCAGATACAATCGAAAAAATAAAATGCCTAATTATAGGTTCTGGACCTGCAGGATATACTGCTGCTATTTATGCTGCTAGAGCCAACATGTTTCCCGTTTTATACCAAGGAATGCAGCCCGGTGGACAATTAACTACCACGAATGAAGTAGAAAATTTCCCGGGCTACGTGGATGGAGTTACAGGACCTGAAATGATGGTGCAACTTCAAGAACAAGCACAACGATTTGGTACTGATGTGCGTGATGGTTGGGCTACTAAAGTAGATTTCAGTGGTGAAATTCATAAAGTTTGGATCAATGACAGCATCGAATTGCATTGTGAAACTGTTATCATTTCGACTGGAGCTACGGCAAAATATCTTGGACTGCCATCCGAACAGCATTATCTAAAAATGGGAGGCGGAGTTTCTGCTTGTGCCGTTTGCGACGGATTTTTCTATAGAAATCAAGAGGTTGTGATTGTTGGAGCTGGAGATTCGGCTTGCGAAGAAGCACATTATTTGTCTAAACTTTGTAAAAAAGTGACTATGTTGGTGCGAAGCGAAAAATTTCGAGCATCAAAAATCATGGAAGAACGAGTTCGAAAAACCGATAATATTACCATTTTGATGAATCATGATACTGTTGAAGTTTTAGGAGATGAACAAGTAGTTACAGGTGTGAAAGCAAAGAATAAAACAACTGGAGAAATTTTTGATATAGAAGCTACTGGATTTTTTGTAGCTATTGGTCACAAACCCAATACAGACATTTTTAAGGATTTTTTAACTCTTGATGAAACAGGTTACATAATAAATGAACCAGGAACTTCAAAAACAAATATCAAAGGGGTATTTGTTGCTGGTGATGCCGCCGACCACGTATATCGTCAAGCAATTACCGCCGCGGGAACAGGTTGTATGGCTGCTTTAGATGCTGAAAGATATTTGGCAGCTTTAGAATAGTCGATTGAACTTGATAAGAGAATTTTTGACTTTAAAAAAGGGTAGAAATCGTATGATTTCTACCCTTTTTTATTACTTTACAATTTAATCTTTGGGATATATTAACAATAAACTATTAAAAAATTCAACTCCTAAATAATTTATACAAAAAAAGCTGGACATTTCTGTTCAGCTTTTGTCGGGGTGGCAGGATTCGAACCTGCGGCCTCCTGCTCCCAAAGCAGGCGCGATAACCGAGCTACGCTACACCCCGAAATCGGGTGCAAATATAATACTATTTATTGCCTATGCAAACCAATTTGAAAAAAGAATACTATATATTGTGTTCATTTTTTTTTAAGAAAATATTTTAACTAATTTAAGATTGTATATTTGATACAAAATTTCAATTAAAAAAACTTATTTCCTTAACTACAATATGTCACAAACCACTAAAGAATTAAAACTTGCCGTTCTAATCGACGCCGATAATGTTCCCTACAGCAATGTAAAAGGAATGATGGAAGAAATCGCAAAATATGGCACTCCGACTACCAAACGTATTTATGCCGATTGGACCAAACCCAATGCAAATGGTTGGAAAAGTGTCTTGCTAGAACACGCCATCACTCCTATTCAACAATACAGTTATACGGTTGGGAAAAACTCATCAGATTCGGCAATGATTATTGATGCGATGGATCTATTATATTCTGATAAAGTGGATGGTTTTTGCATTGTTTCTAGCGATAGCGATTTTACCCGATTAGCCATACGATTACGAGAATCCGGAATGAAAGTCATTGGGATTGGCGAGAAAAAAACACCCAATTCGTTTATCGTTGCTTGCGATCGTTTTATTTACATCGAAGTTTTAGATGGTGCGATTAACAAAAAAATAAAGAAACAACCTTTGACAACTTCTGCGAATGGAACTAAAAAAACAGTTGACCCGAGCGCTAGCGAACTGGCGCAGCAAAAAGAAATAGAAAAAGAAGTTCCAAACAAAATAGATATTCAAACCATAGAACTTATAGAAGCCACCCTAGAAGCTATTGGTGACGAAGACGGCTGGGCTTTCCTAGGTGATGTTGGAAACCTCATCGTTAAGAAAAAACCCGAATTCGATCCTCGAAATTATGGTTTTTCAAAACTAACCCCCATGCTAAAATCACTTACCGATATTCTCGAAATTGATGAACGCGATTCGGACAAAAAAGGAATCAAACACAATTATGTTCGTTTAAGATACAGCTAATAAAATATGAAACTCGTTTTTGCCACCAACAACAAAAATAAAATCCTAGAAGTACAACAATTACTGCCTTCGTCCATCGAAATTATCAGTTTAGAAAGTATTGGTTGTTATGAAGAAATTCCAGAAACTGCAGAAACCATTGAAGGAAATGCAGTCCTGAAAGCCAATTATGTAACCCAAAAATACGGCTTCAATTGCTTTGCAGATGATACAGGACTCGAAGTAAAAGCACTTAATGGCGAACCTGGGGTTTATTCTGCTCGATACGCAGGAGAACAATGCGATGCCGAAGATAATATGAATAAATTATTGGGGGCTTTGAAAAATGAATCCAATCGTAAAGCACAATTCAAAACCGTCATTACTTTAAATCTACAAGGAAAACAACACCATTTTACTGGAATTTGTCAAGGCAAAATCACTTTAGAAAAATCAGGAAGTCAAGGTTTTGGCTATGATCCTATTTTTCAACCTGAAAATTATGATGTTACTTTTGCCGAACTTTCTATAGCGGAAAAAGGAAGTATTAGCCATCGCGGAAAAGCAACAAAACAGCTTATCGATTTCTTGAAAATAAAATAAAATTTAGACTTTAAAATACAATTCGACTATAAATTTCGAAATTTAAAACTCAAAACTCAAAACATAAAATCTAAAATTCTGATTATCAAATAATAATAAAACAATATATCTTAATTTTCCATTAGATTATGTGATTTTTTAACTGTACTTTTGCACCAAATTTTAAAAATACATAATGAACAAATTTGAACAATTAGGATTGAGTGAATCGCTACAACGTGCGATTATCGATCTAGGATTTGAGAATCCGACCGAAGTACAGGAGAAAGCGATTCCCCTATTATTGGAACAAGACATTGATTTAGTTGCGTTGGCTCAGACAGGGACAGGGAAAACAGCAGCTTTCGGTTTTCCAGTCAT